>JAAUUT010000150.1 GCA_012031035.1 Candidatus Altimarinota bacterium
AATTATTTATTGGTTAATTACTGAGTAGAAAAATTATAGAAATCTAAGAAGAAATCTTTAAACCCCTGACATTTTACTGAGAGTTTTTTTCGGAAATTCTCAGCTATTTTAAGGTTTTGTTTGAGCAATTTATCTCGGCGTTTTTAAACTCCAAAATCAAGGCTTAAAAAAATCGTGAAGTTCGAGCTTTAGTTCATAACAAATAATGTGTAGTTTTATACCCAATTGCCACTCTCTGTGAGTAAAATTTGTCTAAATTACTCAAAACTTTATAGTTGGTTTATTTGATTCCTTCAATCTGAGCCTGTCTATGCCGATTAGTTAGGTACTTTATGGACTTACAAGATTCGCATCCTTGGCAACAAGCGCAGCCAATTTTAGAAATTCTTTCTTCCCTTAGCTATCAAACTGGCGAACTCGATGGCTATTTGCAGGAAATTGCTTGTAGTGTTAGTCATTTGCTAGAACTAGATTGGTCGGTTGTTACGCTGTGCAAGGATGGGATAGAACGAGTGATGGCTAGCAGCCTCGACATGGGCGAGGGCGACCATGTTTATTCATTGCATGGCTTGCTCACTGAGACTGTAGTGAAAACTGGGCAAACTTTATGCGTTGAGGATGCTAAAATCCATCCAGAATACGGCTGTCCGCCAGAGGGGTACGTATCTTATTTAGGAGTTCCTTTACAGACGCATCGAGGAGAAGTCATTGGGACAATTTGTTCTTTTTGCATCGAACCCCGTTTATTTACATCGGAAGAAGTTCGCACGGTAGAATTGTTTGCCGAACGCGCCGCTACTGCAATTGACAATTACTATCTCTATCAGCAACAGCGAGAATTCAATCAAATTTTGGAAGCTAAAGTGATCGAGCGAACTGAAGAATTACGATTAGCACAAGCGCAGTTAATCGAACGGGAAAGATTGGCGGCGATTGGCGAATTCGCTTCCACGAGCGTACATGAAATTCGCAACCCAGTGACGACCATTTTGATGGGTTTGAATTCTTTTAAAAAAAGTGCGACTTCCGAACGAGATAAAGTAAGAGTTTCATTAGCACTCGAAGAAGCAGAACGTTTGCAAAACTTACTCAAAGAAATTCTGCTTTATGCGAAACCCCAAACGTTGCAACTTGAGGAATTAGATGTCAATGAGTTTATTGAGAAAACACTTTTGTCACTCGATGAAATGCCAGAAGCACAGGGACGACAGATTGAATTTATTCCTATAACTCCTAGCGTCAAAATTCTAGGAGATAGGGATAAGTTGAAACAGGTGTTAATCAATTTAGTGCGGAATGCTTGCGAGGCGATCGCGCCTGGTGAGATAGTTACTTGCACAATAGAAAGAAAACCCGATCCTACTCAGATCTGCCTCAGCATTCGCAATGGCGGTACTCCTATCCCCGAAGACCTTCTTCCTAGGTTAACGCAACCGTTTTGCTCTGGTAAACCTGGGGGAACGGGTTTAGGGCTGGCAATTGTTAAACGGATTGTGGATGCTCATGGAGGGACATTATCGATTCAATCTGATGCGATCGTAGGGACTATTGTTAGGATTACATTGCCTGTAGCTGGCTAACGTTCAATATTGATTGAGAAAGTTTGCCATAATTTTGTTTACAAGGCTACAAAAATTGTTCAGATGTTGTGAGCTAATAAACTTCAGCAAAACCTAAGCCAATCAGATCGGGAGATGATGATGACTTATACTTTACCCTCCTCCGAGCGCACATTTGATGTTGAAAAATTAGTTCGCTTCTCCGACGAACAAGCTATTGTTACAGAAATAGTCATCACAGATCGTTCAAGCATAGCTGTTTGGGGTGTACGTCCCGGACAACAAGTGCAGGCGCACACCCACCCCGACGGACAAGATACTTGGATCGTAATTAGAGGAGAGTTGACCTACTATCTTGGCAATGGACGCAAGAAAATTATTAGTGCAGGTCAGATCGATGTCGCCGAACCCTCCCAGGTTCACGGAGCTATCAATGAGGGAACAGAAGACGCGGTATTCCTTTCCATTTATTCTGCCCCAAGTCTCCAAGTCGTCACTGCATTCCCCTAATTTTGCCAACAACGCTTGCCCCAAGGGTAATAGATGAGCGCGATCGCGGTTTTTCAGGGACGACTAGATATCATTTTTAAATTTCTCCTGCGATCGCTATTTCATCTTTCACTTCTCATCCTTCTACACTGGTTTCTATCTTGCCAGTCTCAGAACAACTTACTTGCATTACGGTATCCATTGCATCCATGCCCATCCGTGCAGCTATTTCAGGACAAGGTTTATTCGCATGAAAGTTCATCGTTGTCTCGCCTTTCTTTCCTACGCTAACGGAGGTGCGCCCAAATCGCAGTACCGTTGCCATCCACACTAACTCGTCCATAAATCTTTCGAGACGACGAACATAGGTAGCTTCATCTTTTAGCTTGCCCGACTCGTCAAAAAGGTCTTGAACGCTGCCAAAGTTGAGATCGTAGAAAATAGTCATCAATCCCAACTCCCGCATCACGGGCAGCAGATTTTGAATGACTCGCGTCCCGCCAAACGGGCCTGCCGAAACGCCGCAGAGTCCAACCGCTTTGTGAATATACTCTTTAAGACAAGTATCGAGGTCGTGTTTAAGCAATCCTGGATAGCCGTGATTGTATTCTGGTACAACGATAATCAGTCCGTCTGACCGTTCCATCGTAGCGGAGAATTGAGGGTCTTTTATCGATTCTCCTGCATCGTTAATGGGAATGGATAAAGTGCGAATATCGATTAACTCCGTCTCAATATTATTCCACTGGCCGATCTGTTCTACAATCCATTTAGCAACATATTCGCTTTGGCGACCTTGACGGGGCGTACCAAGGATAACTGGAATAAACAGAGGTGCATCTGACATGGTTCTATCTCCCTACTGTTCCTGATAGTTCCAGGTTAAGCCACCATCGACAAAAAAGGTCGATTCTGTAATATAATCTGCATCAGAAGAAGCGAGAAATGCTACCATCGCAGCCACATCAGAAGGTTGACCCAAGCGACCGAGAGGAATATTTTTTAGGAGTACGCCCAACTTTTGGGGATCGTTCAATAATTTGGTATTGATGGGAGTTTCGATCGCGCCTGGGGCGACATTATTAATAGTAATGCCGAAGGGAGCGAGTTCTACTGCCAAGTTGCGAGCAAACATTTTCATGCCGCCTTTGCTGGCACAGTAAGCAGTAAAGTTGGGAAATGGCAGTTCTTCATGCACCGAACTGATGTTGATAATTTTGCCAGGTCGTTTTGTATCCATCAAGTGTTTAACCATTTCCTGAGTGGCGAAGAATGCACCTTTGAGGTTGACATTCATAACGGCATCGTAATCTGCTTCTGTGACTTCCCAAAAAGGTGCGTGTTTTTCAATACCTGCATTGTTGACGAGGATATCTAGCTTGCCAAAATGTTCGATGGTTTCTGTGATCGCATCTCTTGCTTCATCCACCATACCAATATCGCCTTGAACGGCATATCCTTGAGAGTTGGGGCACAAAGCTGTATAACATTTACCGCCGCTTGCTTCTACCTTGGCGACAGTTTCTTGTGCCCCTTCTGGGTTAGAACGGTAATTGATGGCAACATTTGCCCCTTCAGATGCGAGACGAATCGCGATCGCTTGACCG
Organism: Candidatus Altimarinota bacterium; assembly: GCA_012031035.1. Taxonomy (GTDB): domain Bacteria; phylum Cyanobacteriota; class Cyanobacteriia; order Cyanobacteriales; family Microcystaceae; genus Hydrococcus. Next base: position 3,656 of record JAAUUT010000150.1, read on the forward strand.
ATTCCTTGTGAGCTACCCGTTACTAATGCTATTTTACCTTCTAGCTTCATCAGATTCTCCTTGGCCTTTCAAAAATTAAAACTATCAGTGTAAAAATTAAAGAATTAGCGATTGAGAAAACTACAAAAATGCTATTTTAGTTAAGCTAATTCGTAATTCGCGATCGCTGAAAGTTTGAACCCACAATTGATTAGGAACCGCCAAATCAAAGTTGTTAGTGAGAGTTGGTACCCTTTTCAATTCCAAATTACGAATTACGAATTATTTTAGTGGTGCGTAGCCAAAAGTTGCATTAGCCATACGACACCAAATTACTACCGAGCTAAATTGTGAAGGATCGATCGCATCGGGAATGGGATAGCGTTGAGTGCCAGTATAGCTTTTTAATTTCCCCAAATTGACAGGACTATTCATGTTTTCATACATTTGCGGCGGTTTCTCTGCGGTATCCAAAAGAACGTGTAAATCTGGCCCTTGGTCGCTGGTACTAAAAGCAGCATCTAATTCTAAATAGTTATGTCCTCCTTCTCTCACAATTCTTGCCATTCCAGTCGTCGGTTTTTCTCCTGCCATAAAACTACCGGATTTTACAGCAGCAGATTGACTTTGTGCCACAATCGTTTGAGAGGAATTTAAGTTAGATGAATTCGTTAAATGTTGGGCTGCATAGCTAGAAATAGGCAGAGCAGAAATTAACATATAAATAGCACTTAATAGAACTAATTTGTTGACTTTCATGTTTTTTGTCTCCTTGACGAATGATAACTAGTTGGTAAATTACAATGGAACTGATGCGGATAAGATTTCCGCATTACTATTAGCTAAAAACTTCACTAACACGCTGACTAATTGCTAAAAGATTGACAGGTAAATCTTGATGCAATTGTTTTTTTAAGAACGCGATCGGCATGGGAATTTTAGGAGCAATTTGTAGGGAATAATGAAGTTCGCTGAAGTGTTCATCGTCGCAATCGGGTAAAAGTTTCCATTCTCCCAAAAAAACTTTAAAATCTCCTTCAACCATTTGAAATTGAATTTTGTGGGGAAAATGTTCGATGAAATCCACGACAACGCGGGCAGAAAAACAGAAATGAAGGGCACATTTAGAACCAATTTGCTCGAATCGAATTCCCGATTCTGGATGAGGCAGTCGCTGACACTTTACTAGGTTGGGAATAAAATCGGGCAAGGCTTCATAATTGGTTATAACTTGCCAAACTTTTTGGGGTGAATGAGGAATGGTAAGTTTTGCAGAAATTTGATATCGATCGCGATCGATTTTTTCTGTCCATACCTCTACATTGTTTAGCTTCTGCGATGGAAGCGTTTCTAGAATTGTTTTGCTACCTGAATTCATATCATCTTGCAAAATTCCTGACAATCTGCATTGTCAATTCTGAATCTGAGAACAAGATGAGAAAGACCTAAGAAAACAGCAAGAAATTCCCTGAAAACTTCTCAGCAATAACTTAAACGCCTATAATTTTGAGTTTCAAAAACCGATCCACAATCATAGTGTCCTACATCAGTCGTAAGCTATTTCACTTCTAATTTGGGCGCACGTTATGTTCCCTACTGAACTCCTGTAAAGACGCGATATATCGCGTCTCTACTAAACTACTGAACTTCTTATGAATCAAACCTCTCCTCCCACAGTTATCTTAGGTGGTGGTTTTGTAGGATTGTTTACTGCCCTACATTTAAGCCAGCAAAACTATCCGCATCCGATTATTTTAATAGAAGGACGCGATCGCTTTACGTTCAAACCCCTTCTTTACGAACTCATTACCGACGAGTTACACGCAGAACAAGTATGTCCTCGCTATACAGATTTACTTGCAGATAGTAATGTATCTTTCGTGCAAGATACGGTCAAAGCGATCGATTTACATCAACACTGCGTCATATTAGAGTCGGGAAAAGACTATAACTATGGCAACTTAGTTATTGCACTGGGAAGTCAAACATCTTACTTTAATATTCCTGGTGCGGCTGAGAATACCTTACCATTACCTCTGCAAATGATGCGATCGCGCTCAAAATTCGCCTGCAAGATTGTCTACAAACTGCCCTGCAAACCAGAGATCCCGAAAAACGCCAGCATCTTCTTACTGTAGCAATTATCGGTGCAGGACCTGCGGGAGTCGAACTTGCTTGTACTTTAGCAGACATTCTCCCTGTTTGGTACGACATGATGGGGGGAGACTATGAAGAGATTCGCATTGTATTAGTTAATCGCAGCAATGAAATTCTCAAAGGAGATATTAACTCTCGCCTGCGTCAGACAGCACAAAAATCTCTGCGCGATCGCACTGTAGCGGTTGAATTACTCCTCGATGCTGCCGTAACGGGAATTACGCCAACAGGAGTTGGATACACCAAAAACGATCGATCTGAATTTCTCAACGCCATGACCGTTGCTTGGACTGGTGGAACCGAACCGCATCCCTTATTAAAAACCTTACCTGTTGCCCCAGAAAATCGCAATAAACGGGGACAGTTACAAGTCACTTCTACCCTACAACTGCCTGAATTTTCAGAAGTCTTTGTCGGTGGCGACTGTTCCTATGTAAGCGATGCACCGCAACCGCCAACCGCACAGGTTGCATATCAACAAGGAAAAGCGATCGCCTATAACCTCAAAGCGATGGCAGTAGGACGTTCTACCATGCCTGCACAAGTTAATTTACGCGGTACATTGATGAAATTAGGCATTGATGAAGGAGTCGCCAACGTATTCGATCGCGTCGAACTTAAAGGAGAACTCGGTCACTTAATCCGCCAAGCTACCTACTTAGAACTGCTTCCCAAACCCGTTTATAACTTTAAAGCGACTGCCGAATGGTTTACCGATGAGTTATTACAACGACATCAACCGCGATCGATCCATCCCAAACATAATGGTAAAACGCCGCTTTTAGCAGGTATGAGTGCAACTTTCGCCAGCGTTTTGATTGCCATTCCCCTGATTTGGCGTGCTGCCCAACCCGAACAATTTAAACAACAAATGACCGATACAGGCATTCCTACATTACTCGATCGCATGGTTGAGAAAAAGTAAAAATCCTACTTTTCTTTACTTTTTTCTCTCTGTATCTCTGTGCCTCTGTGCGAGACTCTTCACCAAATTTTTTTGAAAATACCAAACAATGAATACACTCAATAATCTACTCAACTTTAAAATTTCCCTCAAAAAAGCCGTAACACTCAATCGCATTACCGTAGGATTATTTTTCTTCCTATCGGGAATTGGAAACTATTTCAATTTCAATGTAGAAAATGGTTTTTATCACACCGTCATTACCCAAAGATTGCAACTATGGGGACCTTTTCCCGAATGGTGGCAAGGTACGCCTCCTCTCCCTGCATTCATTGCCGTTCCTTATGCGTGGTTTTTACCCTTAGCAGAAATTGTTTTTGGTATCTTATTCGCTTTGGGATTTTGGGTTAGATGGACGGGTTTAATTCTAATCTTAATAACCTTCAGTATTACCATTGCCTTTGGCATTATTCCTGGTGGAAGTTTATTTGCTAACGGAGTCGAAAGTTTCAACAAAAATATCTTTTTTATGACTTTAATTTGGATGATTATCGCTTACGAAGTTGATACAAAAAAAGCCAGAATGCGTCGCACAATGGAACGTCTAAATCAATTAGAAGTAAAACCTTAATTATTATACACAGAAGAATAACTATTACTCATCTTCAACTATATCCATTATCTTTAGAGGCTTATGTCTAACAACCATTACGATGTCATTATTATTGGTACGGGTGCAGGTGGCGGAACTCTTGCCCATCGTCTCGCCCCTAGTGGTAAGAAAATTTTAGTCTTAGAAAGGGGATCTTTTCTTCCTCGCGAAAAAGCTAACTGGGATACTGTCGAAGTCTTTCACAAAGATCGCTACCACACTTCAGAAGTTTGGTACGACAAAGATGGCGAAGAAATTCGTCCTGGTACGGGTTACTGGGTAGGCGGCAATACTAAAGTTTATGGCGGTGCCTTATTTCGCTGGCGAGAAAAAGATTTTGAGAAGGTCGCACACAAAGGCGGAATTTCCCCAGAATGGCCCTTGAAATACCGAGATTTTGAGCCGTATTACACCGAGGCAGAAAAGTTATATGAAGTGCATGGCAAACGCGGCACAGATCCTACAGAACCTCCTGCAAAAGAATCTTATCCTTTCCCAGCAGTCAGTCACGAACCCCGCATCGAAGAAATTCACAATGCACTTGAGGTAAAAGGATTGCATCCTTTCCATCAACCTTTAGCGATTAAACTCAATGAAGTAAATCGTCGCTTAAATGCTTGCATTCGCTGCGATACTTGCGATGGTTTTCCCTGTCTGGTTAACGGGAAAGCTGATGCAGATATTAACTGCGTGCGTCCTAGCGTTGATTCCTATAACAATATTACCCTGCTGACTGAAGCACGAGTTTTGCGCTTACATACGAGTGAATCTGGTCGCGAAGTGACAAAGGTAGAAGTTTTAGTGCAAGGACAGCGTATCTTTTTCTCAGCAGATATCGTCGTGGTTTCTTGTGGTCGATGGAAGTTTCTTTCGTTCTAGTGCAGCGGTCAATCCTACGCTGACTATTATCGCTAATGCCCTGCGGGTGGGCGAGCGCTTGTTGGAGAGATTGAAATAAACTGAAAACTAGCCTTCACTAAAACTATGAAAACTAACTCGGTTTCCCAACTATTAAACCGCGTTCCCAGTTCGTTTTTTTTATGGACGGCGATCGCGATTGGCGCTGCTTCTAGTTCGGTAACGCGCAAGATTATCGAAATCGGAGAGAATCATCTCATCGATGGTCGAAATCCTATCTCTTTATGCAATGTCTTGTTCGTAGGGAATATCTGTGCGTTCGCAGTAATGTTACCCATCTTTTCCCAGCAGTTAACGCTAAGAAGACTTAAACAATTGACTCGCGGCGATTGGATTAGTTTGGTTGTTATTGCCATTCTATCGGGCGCGATCGCACCTGGGTTAATTTTTGCCGCCCTCGACAATACCAATGTTACCAATGTAGTATTGATTGGTCGTCTCGAACCGCCGATTGGTTTAGCATTGGGCATTTGGTTGCTGCGAGCGCGCGTCAGTCCTTGGACGGTGGCAGGTTCGCTAGTATGCTTCATCGGCGTAGCAGCAACGGCATTGTTCGCCAGTTCGGGACAAAAGATAGCGATGATGGGAGGATTATTCCATCTAGGCAAAGGAGAGTTACAAGTCGCGATAGCAGCCTTATTGCTGGCGATCGCTTCAATTCTTAGTAAGTTACGATTGCAACACATTCCTTTAGGTTTCTTCAGTCTTTTTCGGACGGGGTTAGGGACGATAGTATTCTTTATTCTCGCCAACTATCTCTATGGTTCGGGTCATTTTGCCGAAGCTTTTTCTGGATTTTTGTGGGGATGGATGCTTATTTATGGGGCAATAATTGTCGCAGCGGGTCAACTGTGTTGGTTTGCAGGTTTAAGAGAAGCGACTGCTGCTCAAACGACCTTAGCTAACTCGTTTAATCCCATTGCCGCGATCGCGATGGCTTATTTAATTTTAGGAGAAGTGCCGACGATGGCTCAATACTTAGGAGGAAGCATTATTTTAATTGGCATTGTTTTGAGTGCGATCGGCAATCTTCGCCAAATGAAAACTGCTGCTCGTCTACCCTTCCGCCTTACTCGAAGCCAACAAATGGAAATGGCTATTGGTTTTCGGGGTTTCTAAGTTGGGATGAACATCCTCTCTCGTAAGCCTCTTCTAATTCCCGCAGATAAGATAAACGGCTTCCAGTATTCGGGAACAAGCGTTTAACAATTGCCTCTACTACTTAAGAACTCAGCTAACTCAATTTCGTCGTCTGATGAATCCTGAACTAGAAAACGTCGCCACGAACACCAGAATTCATGCTTGCTGTCAAATCCTGGCTCTATATCTATGCGAGAGCGTTCAGAGCGGCTAAGATCGTCAATTACATCAGGGGGTAAATCGGCTATTTTCATGTCCAAAAAATTTTCTTGCCGAAAATTTACTAAGGTTAAGTCAAGGAATAGAAGGATTATTTGATGCACCGAGGTCGGGAAGAGCCAAGAAGTGGAATGAAGAAGATATAAAGTTTTTAGGGACTTGTCTATCTCAAGAACAAAGAACCTATAATAGCCGTCAACTTTCAGAAAAGCTCTTTCAAGAAAGACAAGTAGAACTGAGTGCAGAAAGAATTAGAAAAATCTTCAAAAAAAAGATTGGCGATGGAAAAGAACGAAAGCAAGTTTAAGGGGAAAACAAAATCTCAAGGAAAAAGCCAAAAAAGTGGCCGACAAAGAAACGCTGAAAAGATACGAAGAAGAAGGGGTAGTGAGATTAAAGTATTTAGATGAAGCGGGTTTTTGTCTTTGGAGTCCAGTCAGCTATAGCTACATAAAAAAAGGAGAACAGAAAGAAATAAAACCGACAAAAAATCGAGGAAGAAGACTAAGTATCATCGGAATTTTTGAAAAAGACAAGAGTTTTGAATATAGTCCCGAACTCAATCAGATTGAACCAGAGTGGCATCAATTGAAAACTCATGAAGAACGCTGGAAGGATGTTTGATGATGAATTTGATTTAGCTTTTATCAGTCATTCAAGCTATTGAATCTAGAAGCTCCAAAAACAATTGTAATTGTCAGCGATTTCGCTTTAATTAAATAACTAAACTAGAAAAAATTAAAATCAAAAATCATTCAACTTTGTTGGTTTAATTATGCCTACCTACTTACTGAGTTTTGTTTGGCGTTTAACCAGTTCAATCGTACTTAATTAAGGATAACTAATGTTGATTCCACAACCGTCTTCGAGAGGTTGAAATCCTTTGTCTGATGGGTAAAACTCCAATAACGGTTCGAGTAGAGGCAGTTGGTCGGCAGCTATTTCATCTAAATACCAAGTTTTTTGGCAATCTGGCAATTCTACATAATAGAGATTCTTAACCGTGCCAGATAGTTCGTCGAGCGCTACTAATAGGCGATCTGCTGCTCTCCACCAGTTATATGCCTCTTTAGTCGCTGGAGCATAGGTTCCATAAGCTTTCCAAATGATTTGAGTAGCGATCGCGCTTTGTCGGATTTGACAGCGCACGATGCGGGCAATGTGACGATGCTCTTCTATGCTCAAATGTCTTTGCTTGCCCGCGCTTTTTTCTCGATTTCGATAGCTTTTACTCCCTCGTATGTGCCGATAGCCTTCTCTCAAACCCAAATCAAATTCTTCATTCCAGCCCCGGTACTCTTCATCGGTCGAATCGCTATAACAATGAGTCATAATTAACTCAGTTTTCCTAGCTTGGACTTCAGATTCTGGTAAAGTTTTTAAGAACAAAAGTGCCTCAATCCCCGCTAATTCGTCGATATCGGCTTTGAGCGTTGCTAACCTCTGTCTCATTTTTTCAGCTTCTTCGCGTACTCTTGTCGTTTTTCCATACGCCCAACTTATTAATATCCCCAAACAAGAAGCTTCATGAGCGCGATGGCGAAGGTAGCACCCGAAATGCTTGTGCTGCTCAAACGTCAATCCTTGACAATGCTTGGGTTTGTCATACTCCAGCATTGATTTAGCCATCTTTCCCATTGTCTATCGCTTTTGAAACTAACTTGAAATTATACGGGTGGTTAGTGGTTATCGCGAGCTAACTAAAAAAACTTTTGAATGGAGTAATTTCTGTATCCTTACGCGCTCCTTGCGCCAAAAAAATTAACGAGTAAGACCTCTTCCTCTCTGTTGTCGAGACGGCTCTTGCTGTTGGAGTCGCTGTTGAGAGGCTTCCCGTTGTTGTTGTTTGATCAAAGATACCGCAGATTGGAATAACTCAACATCAGAATTGGTAAAATTAACAGATGCTTGAACTTCTGGAGAACGAGCATAGGGATCGCTAGGATAGTTAAGGATTTCTCCTCTCCCGTCATTAGCAATAACCCGAAAAGCTTGTTCGTCAGAAACAATCCGATATTTTTTTCCCTCAAACGTTCCATAGCCTGAAAGGGGATTTTGTGGATCTCGCTCTCCTAACCTCCACAAGATTGTTTGTGCGTCCTCTTTAAATTGACGGATTTGTTGGTAGTAGTCCAGGGCGGTTTGGAGATCACAGAAGGTCTTGACATCTTGTTCGCCAAGGCGATTCTTGAGAACATCCATGTTTTGAGGATTGGAAGACTGCCCCCCCAGAACCAGGATTTGACCTCGACTGTCAGGAGCCGTAACAGTCAGATAATGCCGCCAGCCATACGTTTCAAAAACCGCCTTCTTCTGAATTAAGTAATAGGGATTGTTGAAAGTTTTTTCATCACCAAAGCTTTTTCCATATCGTTCAACAGCTTCTGTTGCTGTACGAATAATCTTCATCACCTCATCTCGATTTAAAGAATTTAGACTCGATGTTGGTTGTGGGTGTGCTTGTGGATGTTTTGGCGAGGCGATTTCTACTCTTTTAGCTTCTTCTCGATTCGATTGAGACGAATTTCGTTGTTGTTGACTCGACCGTCGCTCTTTTGAATTTTGTTGCTGTGGGGAGGAAATATTCGGTTGAGTCCCCAGATTACTAGGCTCACGAACAGTAGGATTAACCAAATTCCCGCTCGCAATTCTAGGGGTTTGATTATCATTGCTTCCCCAATCCAGTTCAGTGCCCTGTACCTGTCGTTGTTTAATATCCTCTGGCTCTGTGAAGATACTCGAAGCAAATTGTTGAATTTTTTCTCCAAACTGTGTTGTAAGTTCTCTGAAGCTTGCTCCGACTGATTTTCTATTCTTTCTATTCTTTCTATCAGAGCTTCTAACACGTTCTTCAAGCTGTTGAAATT
>JAAUUT010000034.1 GCA_012031035.1 Candidatus Altimarinota bacterium
TTTTCTTAGCTTCCTATCCCAAGGGGTTGGGGAAGCGGTAAAACTACGCTCGTTCGCGAAAAGATGTCCAGCGCGATCGCGCTACAATTTCTATTAACTGGGACGTGTGGCAAGAAGTGGGGATAATTGATTGGTATCGATCGCGTAGAAATTTATGATAATTTCTTTGAACTGGGGGACATTCCTTACTTGCCGTACAAACTATTTCACGTCAGCGAGAAACTTTTCAAGTAAAATTACCATTTTGTCCTTTGCTATTTGATGCGCCTACAGTTGCTCAATTAGCGGCTGTCATTGAAGACAAACAACTCAAACCAGAACAAATGACCGAGATAGAAGGATTACTAGCGCAAATAGAAAATCTTTCCCCAAATGAAATTAAACAACAGCTTGTGCAAGAATCAAATTCGGTAGATTAAAGATTTAAAGATTCTCTGTAGCTTTTAACAGATATTTAGAGAAGTCATCTATCAACTAGTTAGATGAAATGCTCCTTGGTCAACTTTAATTATCTGAAAATCTTCGGGATAATGTTGAGATAATTGTTTGAGAAATTCTTGAAAGCCAATGGTATCTAAATGGGAAAACTAATAAAAAAAACTCTCACCTATTTTCGGTTAAACTACTCCATACAAATAATAATTTTCTCGCTGCCATTGTACTAACCCTAATAGAAACGGAAAGGAGAAAGTTAATGAAGATAAAGAAGATTATAGAAAATCTGATAGATGGACTATATATGCTAGAAAACCTAAACGACATGTTTATTATCTCGGTATTGATAAATATATTCCAATAATTGAATCAGAAAAACAAAAAACAAGAGTTGAATATACAACAACTACTCTTTCAGATGAATTGACGCAAACATTGCTAGAAAAAGCCAGCTATATTTTTAATAAAAAATATACTGCTTATAATCAGCATAAATTTCGTACAGGAAAAACATATATTGGAGTAAAAGTAATGGAACTCGATATTCTGCTTTAAGTATGAGCGCAGGAGAACAAAAAGTATTTTTATTACTAGAAACTATTTTTAAAGCAGATGAATATTCTCTAATTTTAATAGATGAGATCGATCTTTTACTACATAATATAGCCTTAGAAAACTTAATAAAAATAATATCAGAAAGAGCTAAAAAGAAAAATTTACAAATTGTCTTTACAACGGATCGCGAGTCACTAATAGAATTATCTGATTTCTTAAACATAAGACATATTGTTAATAAAATAGATAAAATTAATCAAACAGAAAAAACTTTTTGCTTTAATGAGACTAAGCCTGATGCAATTCACAGATTGACTGGTAAACAAGAAAGAGAGATAGAAATTTTTGTTGAAGATGATTTAGCCGTTGCTATTATTGAAAAAATAGCTAGCGATCTAAAAATCAAGAAATATGTAGATATCAAAAAATTCGGTGCAGCCTCAAATTGCTTTACGACTATTGCAGGTCTTCTAATAAGTGGAGAAAACTGCCAAAATAAATTATTTTTTCTAGATGGAGATGTTCATAATACAGATGAAGAAAAACAGAAGCAAATCAAGAAAAAGCTGACTGGCAATGGACAACAAATTGAAGATTTACAAAATCAAGCTTTTCAACAGATAACTCAGTTTAATCTTCCTGAAAAAACTAAGCCTGAAGAGTATTTACATAAGTTGCTTGTTCAAATAAATAATCTGGAAAGCGAAATAATTGAAGTCGCTCACTCCATAAATACTGTTGATAATAGCCATAAATATATTTCAGATATCATTAATCGTCTTAACTATGATAAGTCTGTTGGACCTACAAAAATTATTGATATTATATCAACACTTCCTGAATGGCAAAATTATGTATCAGATATCTTGAATTGGTTAAAAAAAAGAGTTTCGCAAGTCAGAGAAGATACTCTGTGAGTTATTGAAGATTAAGATCGTACTCTAGAAAACCTAACTTTTTTTGATAAAAATGATTATTAAGGAAAGTTAAATCCCTTTTTATAATTTTCCGTAGTTTCAAGCATAGTTTTATTTCTAATACAAATTGTTATATACTTTTATTTTCTTTAAATCTGTTCTATTTAAAAAAACTTGGTAAGCGCTCGCAAAATTAAGCATTTAAACAAAATTAATTCTTAATTAATTAAACTCAACTCAAAAGTTAAAAACCATTAAAACCCGAAAATAAAAATTACAAACTTTTTCGCAATTATGGAGGCAGTCTTTGCCAATGCCAAGAGGGAACCTGGCGTGTTAAAATATTTAAGAAACCTGCATTTTTTCAAGCCTTCTTCAGTTAGTAAAAAGGCTGTCTTGACAGTCGATCGCAGATTAACTGACTCAATTTTGGTATAAACGGAGTTTTTTCCCCTATGACCTTCTCTCAAGATCGGATTATAACCACAGATCTGAGCAACGAAATGTCCCGATCTTACCTCGAATACGCCATGAGCGTCATCGTAGGACGGGCGCTACCCGATGCCAGAGATGGTCTGAAACCCGTTCACCGTCGCATTCTCTATGCGATGTACGAACTGGGACTGACTCCCGATCGCCCGTTTCGTAAATGCGCCCGCGTGGTTGGGGAAGTGTTGGGTAAATATCATCCTCACGGCGATACGGCGGTATACGATGCCCTGGTACGCATGGCGCAAGACTTTTCCATGCGCGATCCCCTCATTGCGGGACACGGGAACTTTGGTTCGATCGATAACGACCCGCCAGCAGCGATGCGTTACACCGAATGTCGCTTGCACACCTTGTCAACAAATGCCCTGCTGCAAGATATCGAAGCAGAAACCGTAGATTTTGCCGACAACTTTGACGGTTCTCAACAAGAACCCATCGTTTTACCCGCGAGAATTCCGCAACTACTCCTCAATGGTTCGTCGGGAATTGCCGTAGGGATGGCAACCAATATCCCTCCCCATAATTTAGGAGAATTAATCGATGGAGTTGTAGCGCTGCTGCACAACCCAGAGATGACCGATACAGATTTAATGCGCTATATTCCAGGCCCGGACTTTCCAACGGGAGGACAAATACTAGGTCGCGCTGGAATCAAAGAAGCCTATACCCTCGGACGCGGTTCGATTATCATGCGCGGTGTCGCCCAAATCGAAACCGTAGAACAGCGAGGTCGTCCCGACAAAGAAGCCATTATCGTCACGCAACTGCCCTATCAAACCAACAAAGCGGCACTCATCGAACGAATTGCCGAACTGGTTAACGATAAGAAAATTGAAGGTATTTCCGATATTCGCGATGAAAGCGATCGCGATGGAATGCGCATCGTTATCGAACTCAAACGAGATGCTTATCCAAGAGTCGTTCTTAACAACCTTTACAAACAGACTCCTATCCAGGCAAACTTCGGCGCGAATATGTTGGCGCTAGTCAATAACGATCCTCAACTTCTCACCCTCAAACAATTTCTGCAAGTCTTCATTGACTTCCGCATCGAAACCATTACCAGACGTACTCAGTACGAACTGCGCAAAGCCGAAGAAAGAGACCATATCTTACAAGGCTATCTAATTGCGTTAGGAATTTTAGATGCCATCATCGCCCTAATTCGAGGCGCAGCAGATACCGCAACCGCAAGGGCAGGATTGGTAGAACAGTTTGGCTTAACAGAAGTTCAAGCCGATGCCATTTTGCAGATGCAGTTGAGACGCTTAACCGCCTTAGAAGCCGAGAAAATTCAAGCCGAACACGAAGAGTTACAGACCAAAATTGCCGACCTGCAAGATATTTTGGCACGTCGAGAACGAATCGAAGGCATCATCGAAGCAGAAGTTACACAACTTAAAACAACTCACGCAACTCCCCGACGCACCGAAATCGTACAAGCTGAAGGCGAAATCGTCGATACCGACCTAATTGCTAACGAACAGGCACTGATTATCCTAACCGAACAAGGTTATATCAAACGGATGCCCGTTAATACCTTTGGGGCGCAAAATCGGGCTACCAGGGGCAAAGCAGGGGCGAAGATCAAAGAAGATGACGTAGTAGAACATTTCTTAACCTGCTGCGACCACGATCGCGTTTTATTTTTTAGCGATCGCGGCGTAGTTTACACGCTTAATGCTTATCATATTCCTGTAGGGTCTCGCGCTGCCAGAGGCGTACCCATCGTACAAATGCTACCCATCCCTAAAGGCGAAAAAATCACTTCCTTGGTAGCCGTACAGGAATTTACCGAACACGATTACCTAATCATGCTGACTCGCAAAGGGTATATCAAAAAGACCGCCCTCTCAGCTTTCAGTAATATTCGTGCCAATGGTTTGATTGCTATTTCCTTAGAAGAAGGCGACCAATTGCGTTGGGTACGACTTGCCCGCGAAGAAGATAGCATTATTATCGGTTCTAGAGGAGGTATGGCAATCCACTTCAAAGCCGATAGCGAACAATTACGCCCCTTAAGTCGTGCGACGCGAGGCGTAAAATCGATGAAATTGAAAGAAGGGGATATCCCAGTGAGTATGGATATTCTCCCCAGTCAGATCGTCGCTAAAATCGCTACTGCTGAAGAAGACACCGCCGAAGACGAAACCCTCGAAAATGAAGAGTTAGTTACCGAAGAGGCAAATCGAGGCCCGTGGGTGCTAGCTATTACGACGGGAGGATTTGGCAAGCGAGTGCCGATTACTCAATTCCGCTTGCAAAATCGTGCGGGAATGGGTCTTAAGGCAATTAAATTCCGTTCCGCACAAGATCGCTTAGTTACTATTCACGTTGTCAACCAAGAAGATGAGATGATGCTGGTGACGAACCGAGGCATTATTATTCGTCAGGTAGTCAGCGCAATTTCTCTGCAATCTCGCATGGCAACGGGGGTCAGAGTACAGCGTCTCGACGACGACGACGCGATCGCAGCAGTTGCTTTAGTTCCTCCCGCTGCTGAAGGCGACGAAATGGTAGAAGAAGAATAAATCGATTTAATGTTTTAAAAAGGGTACGATGCAACATCGTACCCTTTAAATATCGAGAATCAACCTCTTGTTTTTCTTAACGGTACTATCTCAGCTTCATTACTCTCTCTAGCTACCCGAATCAACAAACCTGCTAGAATTAAGCTCGCCAGGATAGAACTACCGCCATAACTAAACAAAGGTAATGGCAAACCCGTTGTAGGCAACGATCCTGTTGCTACACCAATATTAAGCAAGGCTTGTCCGACTAACACCGTCATGGCACCGATCGCAACTAATCGTTTCACGGGATGACGACATTTTATCGCAACCAATAAGGCTATGGTTGCATAACCGACGAGCATCATCAATAACAAAATGCCGCCCACAAAGCCAAATTCTTCGCCAAAGACGGCAAAAATAAAATCCGTGTCTTGAAACGGCAAATAAAAAAGTTTTTGTTGCGACAGACCGAAACCAGAACCCAAAACGCCTCCAGAACCGATCGCCAATAAACTTTGAACGAGTTGATATCCCGAATCTCTTGCATCTGCCCAAGGATTCATAAACGATACGATACGTTCTCGTTGATAAGCATTAATACTAATACTAACAAAAGCTGTCAAAACCCCAGTAATCGCCGTTCCAGCTAAATAGCTAGAAGGCAATCCAGACGCAAGCGCAATCAGCCATAAAGTCGTACCACACAACGCCGTGGTACTTAAATTGGGTTGCAATAAAATTCCTGCTAGCGTCGCCGCAAAAACGCCCAACCACGTTAGACGTACTTTCCATGACAATCGCGTCCACTCGCCAAACAGCCAAGCGCTTTGTAGCACGAGAGCGGGTTTCATAAATTCTGAGGGTTGTAAAAGAAAGGGGCCGAGGGCAATCCAGCGAGTGGCTCCGTTAACGTTTACGCCCATACCAGTTAAGGTAATAAAAATTAAAGCCAGAAATAGCCAAACTAGCCAAGGCGCTATTTTTATAAAAGAACGAATTGGCGATCGCGCGATAAAATTAAAAGCAATTAATCCCAGCCAGATACCGATAAGCTGGCGTTTGACGTAATACAACCCATCTCCTTGTTTGACTTGGGCAACGGCATAGGACGCAGAAAACAAAACAATTAAACCGATGCCCAACCATAAAAAGTAATCCAGCGCAGGATACGAGCCTCAACTGCCCAATCGTTAACTTCAGGATCGAAAATGGGAATTAAATATCGCAGCACAGCTTATTCTGACTGATAAATCGACTTGCCTCTCAGATTGACTAAAGCCGAAGATAATGAGTTCCAAGTAAATCAGTGACCAGTGACCAGCTTCCTGAACTTCTGAATTAAGCTGTTAAACATTTAGGCTACCATAAAAGTTGGACGCTTGGACTGGGAGACTGGGGGACTGGAAGAGAGTTTTAAGAAGTCTTTCTTCACTCATTAATAGGAAATCTAGATGTGGAACAGCTTACTAAAAAAAATAATTTCTGCCAACAAATCAAAAAGAGGTCTTAACTGACCACAACAATTAGCAACTCTTAATTCACAAGCAACTTTCGCGTGAATTTAAGAAAAACTATCTGTTTGGATTGACCTCTCTTTGGTTTATTGACATTTAATTATTACAGCAATCCTGTATTTGCACCTGGCTTGCCAGTAGCTAGCTGAACTTTAATAATTTTGCCGCCCATTTTCATGATTCGTTGCTGTTCGCGGAACCAGTTGTCATAGGGAACCAATTTAGTAAAGTAGGTATTTTGTAATTCGCGTTGAGTCCGAATGCGAGTTTGGCTGGGTACGCAAGCAGTTACTTTGAACATCCGCATAGGTCAAGTTCTCCCAATATCTTAATTTTATGGTTTAGAGAATTGTATTTATCTTATTCACGACAAAGGTCGGGAGTCAGGAGTCAATACTAGATCTTCAAAACTTATCTTTTATTAAGATTAAGCCTTTAAGGAGCTAGCACTCACTCTAGACTTCCCGAACCTTTAACAAACAACTTTTATTCAGTTGCTAGTTCAGTCATTCTAGCTCAAGCCAGAGCAAATGTAGTCGAAATAGATGCCCATTTCTCTGCCGGCATCTGAACCTGTTAGGCTAGCGGTGACTTCTTTCATCGCTTGGATAGCTTGAATGGTGGAGGAGACAGGAACGCCTAAAGAGTTGTAGGTTTCCTTTAATCCATTGAGAACGCGCTCGTCGAGGATGGAAGGATCGCCAGCTAGCATCGCATAGGTAGCATAGCGTAGGTAGTAATCCAAGTCGCGGATGCAAGCAGCATAGCGACGAGTGGTGTACATATTTCCACCGGGACGGGTTACGTCAGAATACAGTAGCGATTTAGCAACTGCTTCTTTGACGATTCCAGCAGCATTAGCGCTGATTACGCTAGCTGCACGAACGCGCAGTTCGCCACTAGCAAAGTAGCTTTTGAGTTTGTCTAGAGCAGAACCATCAAGGTACTTTCCTTGAACGTCAGCCGAGTTGATTACAGAGGTAATTGCGTCTTGCATAGTTTTGCTTCCTTAATCTTGCCTAATCTTATGAAATCTTTGCGAACAAACGTACATGGTTGCTTGCGCGAGTAGGGAAGAAGAATCCCTATGACATAGCACCGATCACGTAGTCGAAGTAAGAAGCAGCTTCGCCAGCATCATCAGAAGACATTAAACCTAGAGCAACTTCTTTCATTTCGCGAACGCCTTGAGCGACTGCTCCAACGTCAGTTCCCAAAGATTTGTACATTTCGCGAACGCCGACTAGACCGATTTCTTCAATCGGAGTAACGTCGCCTGCTACAACACCATAGGTAATTAGGCGCAGGTAGTAGTCTAAGTCGCGCAGACAGGTTGCTGTCATTTCTTCGCCATAAGCATTTCCGCCAGGAGAAACAACATCAGGACGCTTTTGGAAGAGACGATCGCCAGCTTGCTTAACGATGTTTTCACGAGCGCCTGTTAGGGCTTCAGCAATACGCAGACGGGCTGCACCGCCTGTAACAAATGCTTTGATTCTATCTAGTTCGCCAGGGCTGAGATAGCGAGCTTCTGCATCTGCATTCACGATAGATTTCGTGACGATACTCATCGATAATTCCTCCCAAAAAATGAGACTAATAAAGAATGGATTCTCCTCAACTATCTAACTTCACGTTTGTTAAACGGGATGTTGATATAGTTTTTTTAACACATTACGCACCCCCGATCGCACAAAGTTTATTCAAACTCGTTTGTAGGGATAGCCTTATGTTATCTGAGACTGGTTTTTAACCTGACTCGTAATTTGCGATTCGATCGGTCTTACCGGAAATATTCTGAAGCATTACGTTCACATTCACTGTTATTCCTTAACAGTTTTTAACATTTCTCCTCAGAAAATGGTTTAACTCAAGCATAGCGATCGCAACCCTTCTTTATCACAAAAGTCATGACTTGACAACCCCAGTAACCAATATCGCGGGGTTTTTCTTCTTTGTCTCAGGCATCAATTTTTTAAAATATTTCTCAACAAAACTACAACTTAGCTTAAAAATAATGAAGGGATTGGTGATTGGGTTATTTCCTGTTATCCCAGTATCCCAATCACTAGTGTCCCGATATCCCTTCTCACCGATATCCCAGTCACCAGTCCCTTTTTTATGCTTGTTCCCAAAGTTCGCGCACTTTATCGGGAAGCCAACTGGCTATTTCTTGAATTCGTTCTTCAGAAAGTTCGTCTTTGGTAGCAGAAAATACAGCTTTAACAACCTTTTCGCGGTCGGCTGTCGGCGGAAGTCCCCCTTCATTAGCGACTCTGAAGAGAAAACGGTCTGAATCAATTTTAAAGATTCCAGGGCCTTGCCACGGCGGACGTACCCGACTCAAAAATCCTACGATGGGATTGGTATCTCTCCAAAGATCGGCAACTTCTAGCTGCTGAAGCTTTTTCTCGTTTGTATCTATTGCTTCTTCATGTAGTTCCGATTCTACGCGATCGGCTGCTTCAGTTGTCATTAAGTCGCGCATAACGCGAAAGACGACTTCAGTGAGATCTCTTGCGTCATAAGGATCTGCCAATCCGCCTTCGTTCATGACTTTTTCTAAAAACGAATGATGTTCCTTGGCAATAACCGTTCTCTTATCTTCAATTTCAGTAGGATCGATTTCTGGAAGATTTTTTCTTAAGCTTTCATCAGGCATTGTTTTTCCCTACGATATTATTGTTCGGTCGTGCTTGTTCATAAACACTTATCAACATCGCATAGGTCAAAAATGCTTAACATCGCTCACAAGTTTGAGATCTTATTTATCCAATAGTTAGAAATTTCGTGTCAAAATTTTAAGTTTTCACAGTTGTTGGAATTCGCTCTACGCTTTGGGATACTAAACTATACAAGCCAAAGCTATCTCGAATTTTTGATGTAATCAAGCGATTATCCAAAGCAGCTTTTAATCGCAGCAATTTACTTTTGAGCGAAACAAAATGTTTTGTCGTCTCAACACCACTATAAATATTTTCTCCGTTATCAATGATATAAACAGCACCTTTAAAGGGAAGAGTTTGAAGACGTAAATTTCGCTTTTCTAAAGTTTCTTTTATTTCTCGATGACGGTAATTTTGATAGAAATGGTGGGCAATTTCTTCTCGATTTGATAAATTAGGAAAATCATAAAGATCTGCTCTAATAATGGTACTCGTTCCGCAATAGCGATCGAATCCTTTGCGCATAACTCGCACGAATCGACTGCCTTCTTGATACCAATAACCTTGTTTGATAACCCAGCCCGGATTTTGGGGATAGCGTTCGACAAATTCTGCTAAGCGATCGCTGATGCAATCGTCAGCATCAACCATCATAATATGTGAGGTCTTTTCTAAAGCTTTTGCCTGTATTATTCCCGTTACTACTTTGCGCGTGCGATCGAACTCTTTTGAAGGATAATCAGCACCAGGAATAGGAAAATCATACTCTAGATAAGTAAGATTTGGATGAGTAAAATTAATTTCAGGTCTTTCATTACAGACAACAAAAACTCGAAAGTTTGAGGTTGTCTGATTGCAGACAGAGCGAATACATCTTTCAAATAATCGAGAAACCATATCCCAGGAACTCGACACTTTAGGACTCTTGAGAGGAATAATAAAAACTAGCATTTTTTAATTAGCTAAAGTTCTAGAAATCTTTTGGCTGGCTTTTTGCAAAAAGCGATTGAGTTTTGTCAAGGAATTTGGCGGTATTAATTGAGTTGGTTTAAGTTCTGGCTGTTTAAGAAAACGATAGTACAAAAATATTTCTTTATAGCGAATATCGGCATCTTCACCTTGACACAAACGAGCAAAATCTTTAGAAGAATAATTCATATAGTGAATGCGGTGAATTGGTTTTAATCCCTGTTCGTTATAAAGAATATTATTTATCTCAACAAACGGATCTGTATCCGCACAGTTTCCCGTTCTATCTTGACCGTTAGGACTGAGAGTAAAATTATAAATTGGGCGATCGCATCGGAAAGTTAAATAGTTAAATAAAAACACATCATCCCACCAACCAATTTTATTAATCCATTCAACTTCTTTTTG
Source organism: Candidatus Altimarinota bacterium (assembly GCA_012031035.1). GTDB lineage: Bacteria > Cyanobacteriota > Cyanobacteriia > Cyanobacteriales > Microcystaceae > Hydrococcus. The sequence continues at coordinate 10,470 of JAAUUT010000034.1, forward strand.
TTGGATGAGTTTTTCTTTGAGAATTTCTAATTCATAAGGAGAGAAAAAGCCTTTTTTAGAAGCAAAAAAACTGGCATCGTGGATAGTTGGTCGAATATCAGCTTCCCGATAAGAAGTTGATTCTTCAATCAGGGGAATATTTAAAGCAGCAAAAGGAGTTGCTTTTCGATGTTCCCAATCGTCAAAAACAAAATCGTATTTTTGTAATTGATTAAAAACTCCTTCAACTGGCTTCATTGCCAAATTATCAGCTTCGTAAAAAACGAACTCGTCAAATTCGCCGTCAAAGGTGACAAACTTTCGCTGCAAATGACCTTTGTACCATTTTGGACGAGTCATTTTGCTATCATTTGCTCTTGAATGGGCAGACCATACCGCATCCGCGAAATTTTCCCATCGCTCAATCGATTCTTGGTTTTCAAAAATACTAACGTTGGGACGATTTTTGAGTTCCTGCTTAACTTTATCTAAACGGTCGTCGTAAGGAATGATACAAATTGGAAGGTCGGAACTAACGTTACTCTCGATACTATTGAGTAACGCGACTAGTTGATCGTATACTACGTCGTTGGCTAAGGTATAAATTCCCTGGGAAGGCATCGAACAGAACTCCTAGAAATCAGCGAGCGATTGCTTAAGGCAGCGACAGAGCCGATCGCAAAATGAGATAATAAATCGTAGTATAGTTTAATCGGTCAAGTCATATTTGTATACTCCATCAAAAAATGTATGAAATCCATACAAAATTCAAGAATAATTTTTTAGCGGCAAGTTAATCGCTACTCAAAAAAACGAGTACACTTGGGAATACCTTGAATGATATACGTTTGTAATATCTTATAGCTTATTCTTTTCGCTTTGGTACTAACTGACCGAAATAACCGCCAACGCCAAAATAAGCCAAATCCGCAAAACGCGATCGGTATTGTGGATCGATCGCGGCTAACCAGATGCTACCGCTTATCACTGGAGTTTAGACTAAAAAAAATCACCAGAAAACAAATCAGCTAGTTAAAAATAGCTCAAATCAAAAACTACGCTCTAAAAATTAAGTTTAAGCTGTCTTGTGTGGCAATTTTTTCGGGCGAGATTGACCCTTTTTAGCAATAGGATAGGTCTTTTTTAACAATCTTTTTTGCCCTTTTTTCCAACCCGGAGATTTTTCATGGGTTTTAGGAACAGTAGTTGGAGAACCAATCTCTACTAAAAGTGAAAACCTAGACGGTGCAACTCGTCCAGGAGTTAAATTTTTCATTCGAGACTGCCAAGGAAGGTGATGTTCTTCGACTAAATCCTTAGCCAACCAAAGTTGCCAAGTCATCAAAGGCATCAAATCACTCGATCTTTGACATTGTTGTGATGTACTCAAACTAGGTAAAGTCCAATGTAATCTCTGCTTGGCAAATCGATACCAACGATCGACTCCAAAAGGACTACTCGCCTGGTTCTAACTCTTCTAGGATTGTAAACTGAACGTGATTGATAGCTAGCTCTCCAATCGATACTTTATCTTTGGGAACAAAAACGCTTTCGCTTGTCAATGTTTCAAAAGGAATATCTTTTGCCATTTCTGCGTGATACCACGCTAATCCCATAAAAAAGCGCGTCGGGTAGGGACCGCCTTCGTTGGTATCGTCGGGGTTGGATTCCATTGGCAACCATCCGAATCCTGGAATGTAAAATTCCATCCAGACATGATTAAAATCGGGTTCTAAGGGAAGGTTGCGTCCAAGGGGATGAGGAGGACATTTGTAACGTCCTACTGTGCGACAAGCAATGTTGTTGAGTCGCGCAAGCGCTAGCAAAACGCCTAAATACTCGCCGCAAGAACCTACACCGCGTTTGAGGGCAATATCTGGTGTGTCGATGTGGGGTTTAATCCCATAGGAAAGGCGATCGTAAACATAGTTGCGTATACTATACATTTTCCGCAGGAGATTGGTTTCCCTGCTGACTGCCTCGACTGCTGCGCGACGAATAATATCGGTTTCCATTGCTAGATCGTCATTATCGACGAGATAGCGGGTCGGGAATTCGGCGGGAAGATTGGGTAAATTCTCGCAATCTCTGGGTGTAATTCGATATTTGATACTCCATACTTCTAATAGCGCCTTCCAGCCAAAAATATGGCGATCGCAATGGGTTAGTTTATCAAATTTAAAAACGGCTACTCGCTGTCCGTTGTTGATTTCTTCGGTAAATGGCAGTCCAATTGCTTCGACTTTTCTCACTTTCTGACGCGGCGTTTCGGCGGGAAGTGCGATTCGCCATTCTAGATCGTTTAATTCTACTGGATCTAAGGCTTCGAGTTCTTCTATATAGGACATTTCTACCAAATAGCCATTGGAAAGGGCGTAATGTCGATCGCGATAATAGCGAAAATATAAGGGATGAATGAAGGTGCGATCGCGATATTGTAATTCGTGATTGGGTTCGGCGTTAGGATTATCTCGAATATAGGGTTCTGAGTAAGCATAAGCAACGTAGAGCGTTTCTTTGCCCGTTTCATCGATATAAAACGCTAACCCCGTTGGCGACTCAAAGGGAGTCAAAACGCTAAACACGATTTGCCCCGTCGCGCGATCGAGGCAATAAACGGTTTGTTCCTGTGCGTCGCAAACCCATAATTCTTCGCCTTTGACGGTGATATTTTCTACCCCTATTCCTGGCGCATAAAAGCGAGTGATTTTTTTGCCCGTTTCGCCGCTAAAAACGAGAATATCGCCGGTTTTTTGACACGTTACATAAATAGTAGATTCCCATACGGCTATCCCATTAGCTGGGTAGGACAATTCTGTCAGGAGTTGTGGCGCAAAATCCCCCTGACTTAAGGAACAAAAATATATGCCTTCTTCTGCGGTATACCAAAGCGTATCGCCTGCAACTGCTATACCTGTCGTCCCTATAAAGTTCTGCCAATGCCGGGAATTAAGAATTTTTGTATTATTGGTTGAGGGATCGATCTCTAATAAATAGCCATTTCTAGCATCGATCGCCAGCAAGATGTCTTGAGTAAAGGCTATCCCATGTATCGAAGACGCAGCAAGCGGTCGAATGGTTTTGGTAGTCAATTTACCTTCGGAAGTAGCACAGATAGTCAGATTGGAAGTCATGCTTCAAATAATATGAAAATGCTGCATTTCAAAAATAGCTGCAATCTCTTACCCTAGCAAAATAAAATCTTGTTTAACTGCTCGTATCGAACTAAATTTTGCTTCGGAGTTCAAAGACTAATTTTTTATAAATAACTTATTGATAAGTTTTTGAAATCATTTAGGATAGCGATCGCGTCACTAACAACTGCGGTTAGTTATAAGTGTCAGCTTTACTCGATCTCTCCTTTCAGAGTTATTAGTGACCAGTGAAGTTTTATGGAAACTGGTCGCGGTAAACAAGGGAAGCCCTAACCAAGATATTGATAACTAGCAATTTGCATTAATTATTAGATAGAGGGCGATTATTCGTTATTTTTTTATTTGCCTAGTAACAAAAAAAATGCCCTTAAGTTTTTTTTAACAGTTTCCTGAAAACAATTGATGGATTTTTGACCATAAAATCTTGAAACTACCATGCTTATTAAATATATATCTAAATTCGATCGATTCGATCTTTCTTAGGAGAGATCTATTTTCGTCCTAATGGCTAGCGATCGTTTATGTCTGGAGAAAGATATGAAAAGGAAAGAAAATAGAGTATTTGTTAGACATTGATAAATCATTCAACTGTGCTTGGTTAAATTCTTAACTAAATTTGTCTGAGTTACTCAAGCATTAAAGTGCAGTTTGACAACTTTTAAAAAGGAGAACAATCGTGATTCAACGCGGTTCGACAGTACGTATTCTTCGCAAAGAATCTTATTGGTACAAAGATTTAGGAACAGTTGCTTCTATTGAAAAAGGTGGCGTTTTATATCCAATCATCGTGCGTTTTAATAAAGTTAGCTACTCAGGAATTAATACTAATAACTTTGCTATGCACGAATTAGAAGAAGTTACTGGCGCTCAAGCAAGACCGACGAAAGCTTCTACAACCACGGCTTCTGGCGGCAAACAAACTCCTCTAGAACCCATGCAGCGCAAGACGGGTCAAGGCGATATTGCCGTAGGGGTTAGACCTGGTGCAGAACCTGAATCAGCAGGCTCGCAAAATCCCAAGAAAGAGGGCGATCCTAACCAAGGAACGGAAGTTCGATAGTTAGTTGCTCGTTTGGGTACGATTTCATCTCAAATCTTTTGGAATAACCAATATAAATCAACCTCACTTACTCCCACTGCCTATTAAAAAAGAGGGAGAGGTGAGGTTAATAATTAGATTTAAATTCTCTAAAATTTTTTTAATTCATCATTGAGTTGTCGCTAACATTCCAGCTAAGGCTGAAGAAATTGCTCCACTAAATGCGATCGCAAATAACCACCATAAGGCAGTTGCAGCTGCTTGGCGGGTAGCTTCAATGCGCTGCTGAGTCTGTTGTTTTAGAGCGTCTATTCGCTCTTGTGCGCCTTTCTGAATCGATACGATTTGTTTCGTTAGTTGTTCTTGCAGCGATTGATTAAAATCGCTCAAGCGATCGCCAGCATTCTCAACTAAACCTTCTAAATTTTGTTCTAATGGTAGCTCGTTGGGAGCGATTGCCTTGCGAACGCGATCGAGCGCTAATGGTAATACAATCGGAACTAACTCTGATGTGTCAGTTAGATTAACTTCTAACTGTTCTAAAATTTTTGGCAATGTTGCCAGTGCTGGCTCGATCGCGCTATTGTAAACCGTTTGAGTTGTTTCTAATAATTGTGAACTCGATTGAGACGTTTTTGCTGCCGAAAAATCATCGCTCAAAAAATCATTCCAAGTTTCCTCAATTTGGTTCGCGATGCGTTTTTTTTGCGATCGCTTAAGTCTTGTCGTCGAGAAATTAATTCTGTTAAGGTAACGCGATCGCATTCAGGTAAGGTTTGATTATCTCGAACATTTTCTAGAATAGTTTTTAGTTGGCGATCGATTCGTTTGGGGGTTAGTTTTTTAGAAATTGTATTATCTAAATAAAATTCTATTTTTTCCCAAACTTCTGAGGTTGTAGATAAAGGATTGGGTTCGGGGGACACTGTTGGTAATTGCTCTTTAACTAATTGTTGTAACTTTTCTGACGTTAAATTAGCTTCGATTTCTTGACGAACGATCGCGATAGTTTGTTCTTGAGTTATAGACTCATCTTGATTACTTCTTAAAGTAGCATCAATTGTTGAGATAATCCGTCGAAATCCACCGATAGTAATTGATAAAACAGACCCGATTAAAGAATCTGCTGCAATAGAACTAATCCAAATCAGTAGAAGAAAATAAGCCGACCAAATAATAAGTCCTGCAACCGCGCCTAAAGCTAGATTACTCGTTTGAGTAAACTTTACTGCCAAATAACTAGCCATAAATAAGACTGAGTTGACGGTTAGCAGAATTCCCATTCCAGCTAACACGCCGATATTAAAACTAAAATTTTCTTTATCTTGAGAATCGTTGTTAGAACTCGTTTGAATTCGCCACATCGAGATAGCGATCGCCAGTCCTAAATTGGTTAACAAAAGCTGAAAAGCAAAGGCAGTTAATAAACCAACGATTAGCAAGCTCAATAATTGCGTCCAGACAAAACCACTCGGACGAACCGCAGAAAAAGGTGGTAAATCTAGTAAATACAGCCATGCTTGTCGATGTAACAAGGCTTCGAGAATCATGGAACTAAAAATCAAATAACCCAATTTTTCCAGCTTAGAACTTGAAAACGGAAATGTCGTCTAACTAGAAGAAGAATTTAACTGTCACAAATGCGAAAAGCTCTTGTCGATCCTTTTGTGGAAGACTTTTGCTATTTTAAATCAAAATAACTTCCACAAAAAATCTTAGATTTTTGTAAAAAAGACAACTTTTTGTAAAATTTTTGCGTACCCTTTGTAGTGGAAAGGCTTAACAAGTAATCGAGATGCCATCAACCAAGCTAGAAAATCGAATTTTACTCTGCTTAGTAGCTTTTGGCGTGAGTGGTGGTATTGGATTAATTGCTAATAGAGATATTGTAAAAGCACTAACAACAGGCGCGATCGCAACAGTCGCTAGTTTTGTAGGAGGAACTGTTGTAGACAGAAAAACTCTTAAGCAAGAGCGATTAATCAAACATTCCTTTAAACATAAAGCTCAAGTTCTCAAAAATGAGATCGAGCAACTTGAAGATTATAAGGAGCAATTGCGTCAATCTTTAATGACAACAACGACGGTACAAGAGGAAATAGACTTAAGTATTCATAACTTAGAGTCACAAAAAAATTATTTGCTCGATCGCGTCAGTCAAATTCAGGCGCAAAAACAAGCAATACAACAAGAATTAACCCACATGACCGAGCAAAAACAGGAATTGGAAAAAGCTTGCGACAGCTTAGAAGTTGAATTTGAGCAGATGAACTTGCAACATCTAGAATTCCAGAAAATTCTTACCAATGGAAAAGCACAAATCCAGCAAAATGAATCTTGTTTGATGCTTTTAAGAGAAGAATATCAGCAATTACAAGATTATATTTCAGAAGTATACTCTCAGAAAGACCAACTCGATCGCGATTTATACGAGTTAGAAAATCAAAAACAACAGTTATTAGACTTAGTTAACGATCTGCAATTATATACCAGTCAACTAGAAACACAAGAGCGATCGCTCACCCAATCTGAAGAATCAATAGAAGATAAGTTATCAACTGAATCTCATGACGATTTAGATATCCCAAAAAATGACTCTCCAGAATGGTCGGACTGGGACGAATTGTTAGATAGCATCTAATCAGTTATCAGTGACTAGTTCAAAGTAACCCAACATCTATAGATTCTGACCAAAATTCGATTCCAACTTGCTCCCAAGCCGAACCCTGCTTCCAAAGCGCGATTGGGCAAAACGGGCTTGGTTCCTATCAAGGCTCGTTGGGTAATTGAACGATCGAATGCTTGGATGGAACGTTGTAAGAGTTTGGTCAAAAACTTTGAGCGGTCTTTAGACAATGCCACGGCAAAACTGAACCTCTGCTCGATCGGGCTGATGCTCAAGCGCTTAGTCACTGCCTAACAAAATCCTAAATGGGTTCTATTTAAAATTATTATCAAATAGAACGGAGAATCTGGCATGGACTATGACCCGAACGAGCAACAAAGCTGGGCATTTACCTTTATTGGGGGAACTTCAGATCTCGAAACCGAAGCGAGCGAATCGACAGTCGAACAAGTCTTTCCACTAACCTCAACCAAAGTAGGCGATCGCGTCTGGATTGTAGGCTTTAGCGGCGAAGGCGGAATTAATCGCCTCCTCAGTTTGGGATTAATACCAGGAGCCGAAGTTGAAGTAATGAGTTGTATGAGCAAAGGGTCGATCCTGGTCAAATTTCAAAACCATCGTCTCGGTTTAGGCGCAGGAATGGCAAATCGAGTCATGGTTACAGACAATCCTGTTTTGAATAACAAGAGGAAAAAACAGCAAATGAATGCGGACACCAGTATTCACTTACAAGATTTTCCCGTGGGGATGAGAGGTCGCATTGTTGGTTACGAGCAATCTAGTGGTAGCTATAAAAGAAAACTGCTGTCAATGGGACTGACACCAGGAATAGAATTCAAAGTCATTCGTCACGCTCCCTTGGGCGATCCTGTAGAAATTGAAGTGCGGGGCTTTAAACTCAGCCTTCGCAAACAAGAAGCAGATGCTCTGATTGTCGAGGAGGTCAACAATGCCTGAGAAAGCAACAGTGACGATCGCACTGGCAGGCAATCCCAACTGCGGTAAAACGACCTTTTTTAATGCCTTGACGGGAGCTAATCAACGGGTAGGTAACTGGCCGGGGGTTACAGTAGAGCGCAAAGAAGGCAGCTATCGCTACAACGGCAATACGGTGACAGTTGTCGATCTACCAGGGGTCTATTCTTTAGATGCAGACGACGAAGAGACGGGTTTAGATGAATTGGTGGCGCGAGATTATCTCCTCGCTTGGGAAGCTGATTTAGTTGTCAATATCGTTGATGCTTCTAACTTAGAGCGCAATCTTTATCTTACTGCTCAGATGCTAGAAATGGGCGTGCCAATAGTAATTGCGCTCAACATGATAGATGTTGCCAAAGAGCAGGGGATACGGATCGATCCAACAGTACTATCAGAGCGTTTGGGCTGTCCCGTCGTTCCTACTGTTGCGTCGCGAGAAGAGGGCATCGATATCCTCAAGGAAATCGTCGATCGCGAAGCGAACAATCCCAGCCATCCCGATCGCTATATTGCTTATCCAGCCGTCATCGAAGACGCGATCTCGTCTTTAGTTCCTTGTCTTAATGGGACAGTTGCATCCCGTTGGCAAGCGCTCCAACTCTTGACCTATGATAACAGAGCAATTTCCAAGGCCGGGGAAAGGGAGCTAGAAAAGCTAGTCGTAGAGCACCGTCGCAAGATTCACCAGGTATTAGGAGAAGACCTCGACATCATCATTGCTGACAGTCGCTATGGCTTTATCCATCAGATTGCAACGGGAGCGGTAGAACATCCCCAAGAAATCAAATCTCATGTTTCCGACAAAATCGATCGCGTCGTCCTCAATCGCTGGTTGGGGATTCCGATCTTTTTGGCGGTAATGTACCTGATGTTTTTATTCACGATTAATATCAGCAGTGCTTTTATCGACTTCTTCGATCTCGCAGCAGGAACGATTTTTGTCGATGGCTTCGGTACACTTTTGAGTAAAATAGGCACGCCAGAATGGTTGAAAGTTCTCCTCGCCGATGGTGCTGGCGGTGGGATTCAGACGGTTTCTACCTTTATTCCCGTCGTCGGTTTTCTATTCCTGTTCCTCTCCTTTTTAGAAGACTCCGGTTACATGGCGAGGGCGGCTTTTGTCATGGATCGATTCATGCGTTTTGTCGGTCTTCCTGGCAAATCCTTCGTCCCGATGTTGGTAGGGTTTGGCTGTAACGTGCCTGCCATTATGGCAACTCGTACCCTAGAAAGCCAACGCGATCGCTTGATGACCATTGCGATGAATCCCTTCATGTCTTGCGGCGCTCGTTTGCCCGTTTACGCGCTTTTTGCTGCTGCTTTCTTCCCTGCTACCGGACAGAATATCGTCTTTGGTCTTTATTTGCTCGGTATTGCGATCGCGATTTTTACGGGCTTAGTTCTCAAGAATACACTGCTCAAAGGACAAGCATCGTCTTTCATTATGGAATTGCCTCCCTATCATTTACCTCGCCTTAAAGGGGTACTGTTGCGTACTTGGGAGCGACTTAAAGGGTTTATGGTGCGTGCGGGGAAAGTCATCGTCGCGATGGTAATCGTTCTCACATTATTAGGCTCTATCGGGACTGACGGTTCCTTTGGCAACGACAACAGCGATAAATCAGTTCTCAGTTCCGTGAGTCGCTCGATTACGCCTGCTTTTGCCCCGATGGGATTAGAACAGGACAATTGGCCCGCCACGGTGGGAATTTTTACGGGTGTTTTGGCAAAAGAAGCGATGGTAGGGACTTTAGACTCAATTTACGGCAATCTTGCCCAACAAGATGCCATTGCGGCTGGCGCATCCCCTGAAACGGAAACCTTCAACTTCTGGGGTGGTATTAGAGAAGCCCTTGCCACAATTCCCGCTAATTTAGCAGAAGTTCCCACTCAGTTACTCGATCCTTTGGGTTTAAACATTGGCGACGTGCAAGATACAACCGTAGCTGCCGAGGAGCAAGAAGTAGCAGTAGGAACCTTTGGCGCAATGGTCAAGCGTTTTGACGGAAAAGTAGGCGCTTTTGCTTATCTTTTGTTCGTACTGATGTATTTTCCCTGCGTTGCAGCGACGGGGACAGTCTATCGAGAAACTAATTTACAATGGACGCTATTTGTGGCTCTCTGGACGACGGGAATAGCTTACTGGAGTGCGACAATGTTTTATCAAGTTGCTACGTTTTCGCAGCATCCCAGTTCCTCTACAGCTTGGATTGTCGGTTTAGCAGTCTTTATGGTTGGTACTATTGCTATTCTGAGGATAGCGCGCCCCATTCGTCCTACAACCGCCCAGGCACAGAAAAGCGATCGCACTTTAGTCAGTCGGTAGTAGCAAGACTTAAAGTATGATTTTGACTGAAATTCAGGATTTTATTGGTAATTATCGTCAAGTTTCATTAGCCGAAATGAAACTTCATTTTCACATGGATGAAGGCACTCTTCGACCAATGCTCAAAAAGCTCGTCAAAAAAGGACGTATTCGGCAGTTACCAATTCCTGAGAAATGCGATGGCTGTATCTGTTGCCATTCCGATGCGATCGAACTCTATGAGTGGGTTGGAATGTCTTATTAGAGCATTTAGACAACCTATTTTATTTTAAAATTTTCGCGATCGCGTAGCGTGGGCTTTGCTCATTCGCCTTTAGCGCTGTCTGTCTTCTGGGCGATCGCGTTGATTTATTTAAGCCTTACAGAAATCGTAATAACTGAATTACTTGCTTTTGTATAAAATTTACTTAAAAAAATTTCAAAAGACTTTCTCCTGTATCGTGCAATTTCGCGATTTAAATCGGTTGTCTCGTTCGCTCAATATGAAGATTTGGTAAAGCTTAAATAATAATATTGACGATGTTTAGGAACCTGAGAAACAATATTAAAAAGATAACTCGTCAATCGCAAAACCAAAATTTTTTGAGAATTTGTCGAAAAATGGCTTGACTTTGACTATATTTTGAGCAAAAAATTAAGGAACAATATCAAAAAAAATTAGCTTTTATAACCAAAACCAATTACTTTTTAGTCTTTACAAAGAATCGATAAAAGCGATCGCAAATGTTAGATGATATCAACTTTCTAAACTACTTTTGTACTTTCCCTTAAAACAAGCAAATGAAAAATGGCGATCGCCTCCTCAAACATTCGTATTGACAGTAGGCAAAATTAAGTTTGCCAAAATACGTTCTAGAGTGTAGTTTAATAATAATTTTAGATTTGGTTCGGTCAGTTACATGAGAATTCTAGTCACGGGTGGTGCAGGGTTCATTGGTTCCCATCTTATCGATCGCTTAATGGAACAAGGACATGAAGTTCTTTGTTTGGATAATTTCTACACGGGTCATAAAAGAAATATTCTCAAATGGTTAGACCATCCGTATTTTGAACTGATCCGTCACGATATCACCGAACCGATTCGGCTAGAAGTAGATCAAATTTATCACCTAGCTTGTCCCGCCTCTCCAGTACATTATCAATACAACCCCGTCAAAACCATTAAGACCAACGTCATTGGCACATTACATATGCTGGGGTTGGCAAAGCGAGTCAAAGCTAGATTTCTCCTTGCCTCTACTTCAGAAGTATACGGCGATCCAGACGTACATCCACAACCCGAAGACTATCGCGGGAACGTGAATTGTATCGGCATTAGATCGTGCTACGACGAAGGCAAGCGAGTCGCTGAAACCCTAGCATTCGACTACCATCGAGATAACAAAGTAGATATTCGCGTTGCTCGTATTTTTAACACTTACGGGCCTCGGATGCTAGAAAATGACGGTCGCGTTGTTAGTAATTTTATCGTACAAGCTTTAAGAGGCGAACCTTTAACGGTCTATGGCGATGGCTCTCAAACTCGAAGTTTTTGCTATGTATCCGATTTAGTAGAAGGTCTAATTCGCCTAATGAATAATGACTACATAGGGCCGATTAATCTAGGAAACCAAGGAGAATATACCATTCTGGAGTTGGCACAGATTATTCAAAATATGATTAATCCTAATGCTGAGCTAATAAACAAACCCTTACCACAAGACGATCCCAGACAAAGACAACCCGATATTACTCGCGCTAAAACCTATCTAGATTGGGAACCGACTATTCCTCTCAAAGAAGGGTTAGAAAAAACGATCGCCGATTTCAAAGAACGAGCAATGGGGTGGTCGAGTAACGGGTAATTATTAACACCAGATTTTCGAGAACGACTTTCCCGAAAATGAGAAATTTCTAATTGAATTCTAATTTAGGGATACATCCTAATAGGTCAAATTATTAAGAGTTAAAAATCAACAACAACGAGGATTGAAATTTATGCGCGTTTGTGTCATTGGTACTGGATACGTTGGATTAGTAACAGGAGTTTGCCTAGCTCATATTGGACATCATGTTATTTGCGTTGACAACAACGAAGAAAAAGTAAAATTGATGAAATCGGGTCAATCTCCTATCTACGAACCCGGACTATCCGAACTGATGCAATCTTCTTCGCAATCGGGACGTTTAGAGTTTACCTCCGACCTTGCCGCAGGGGTAAATCATGGAGAAATTTTATTCATTGCTGTCGGTACGCCTCCCTTACCGACCGGAGAAAGCGATACTCGTTACGTAGAAGCGGTTGCCAGAGGCATTGGCGCTCATCTCGATAGTAGCAGCTACAAAGTAATCGTTAATAAATCCACCGTTCCTATCGGTTCTGGGGACTGGGTGAGAATGATCGTTCTCGATGGCGTAGCAGAACGACTCAAAACGCTAGTAACCGCAGGCGGAAGCAGCGAACCATCGAAAGACATGGTTGCCAATTTCGATGTCGTCAGCAACCCAGAGTTTTTAAGAGAAGGATCTGCTGTATACGATACCTTCAATCCCGATCGCATCGTTTTGGGAAGCAACAACCAAAAAGCGATCGCGATGATGAAAGAACTCTATGCACCTTTAGTAGAACGCAAGTTTGCTCAAGACCAGTCTCTACCTCCAGTTCCCGTGGTCGTAACCGACTTGAGTTCTGCCGAAATGATTAAATATGCGGCTAATGCTTTTCTCGCAACTAAAATTAGTTTTATTAATGAAGTGGCCAATATTTGCGATCGCGTCGGTGCTGATGTCACGCAAGTCGCCAAAGGAATCGGTCTAGATTCTCGCATCGGAGACAAGTTTTTACAAGCAGGTATCGGTTGGGGTGGTTCTTGTTTCCCCAAAGATGTCTCGGCGTTGATTCACACTGCTGATGACTACGGATATGAAGCGCAGTTGCTCAAATCTGCCGTCGAAGTCAACGACCGCCAGCGCGTCATTGCGATCGAAAAATTACAGCAAGAACTCAAAATCCTTAAAGGTAAAACCGTTGGCTTACTCGGTTTAACCTTCAAACCAGACACCGACGATATGCGCGATGCGCCTGCCTTAAATCTGATCGAACAACTCAATCGCCTTGGCGCGAGAGTCAAAGCTTACGATCCCATCGTTTCCCAATCGGGACTCAGCCACGGATTATCGGGAGTCATTATCGAAACCAACCCAGAAATGCTGGCTGATGGTTGCGATGCTTTGGTGTTAGTCACTGATTGGCAAGAGTTTCTCAAACTCGACTACAGCAAAATGGCACAACGAATGCTCAATCCAGTCATGATTGACGGTCGCAATTTCCTCGATCGCGCAACTGTAGAAAAGGCTGGATTCCGTTTCGTCGGTATCGGTCGTTAAAAATTTATAACCTATGTCTAATGTGAAATTAACTTCATTTTTGTGCAAAGGAGGTTTCAAAATTACCGATCGTTCGCTTTCATAAACTGAGCGACGAAATCATCAAAGCTTCAGCTTCTAATTCACATTAAGCGTAATCTAACCCGATATGCAACTTACAACGGCAGAATAAACATTTTAGGCTTCTTAGCAATTCGATCGATTTTTAAAACCTTTGTAGAGCAAGCATCGAAATTTAGTTACACATCGCGTAACCTAAAATAAAAAGGCAAAGTATATTAATTCAAAAATATATTTTGCCTTTTTTATATTTATATCGATAACTGATTTAAATTTTTAAACTTTTACTAATTATTCTTATAGTAAGCTAGTGTAAGCAAAAAAAAGCACTAAATTATACAAAGTTATACAAAGTTATACAAATAACAGCTTAAATGCTTTAAAGCAAAGTTTTGGACTAAAAAAACGAAACGAACCACTGGTTGCCCCACTTAAATACAGATCGGTAAGTATTATTTTCAAAGCTTATGATACACCCGCATACCCAATTGGGTTTTGTCAATGAAACTATAGGCTATGGCGTATTTGCTACGCAACTTATTCCCAAAGGAACGATTGTTTGGGCATTAGACAGTCTTGACATCAAATTAAACGCATCCTTTGTAAAATCTCTCGATTCATTGAGACAAAAGAAATCTTCAAGTACGCTTTTCGCGATAGGGAAGGTAAATACATACTATGTTGGGATTTAGCGCGATTTATGAATCATAGCTTCCACGCTAATTGCATCCCTACGGCTTACGATTTTGAAATTACGGTTAGAGACATTTACCCTGAAGAGCAACTAACCGATCATTATGCTTGTTTCAATCTTGATGAGCCATTTGATTGTTTGCCAGAAGAAGGCTCTGTGAAAACTAAAGTCATGCCAAACGATATACTACACTATTATCAAGAGTGGGATCGACAAACGGCTGAAGCCATGATTTCTTTTAATCGAGTAGAGCAACCCTTAAAGTATCTCCTCAATCCTCAATATATTGACAAAGTGAATGCTGTAGCAGAAGGAAAAGAAGCTTTAGATTCCATATTAGCTACTTACTACGATCGCTCTAAAAAGCATAATCTCAACCTAACTATGCGATCGTAATGTTAATTGGCTCGTTTTTTTGGCAATTCTATAATTAGGAACTTCTAAAAAATTCATTGATTTTCTAATAACAGAAATCCCTTTTAAATTAAATCTTGCAGCAGTCACATTAGCCGTCGGAGAATGAATTGCCCGACGGTTAATAGGACTTTAGAAGCGCAAGTTCTTTGCGCCCTTATAGTCTTGTTTCCTTTAAGACGGCTGCCAATTAGCCCAATCTTGGGGTTTAAGGAAAGTGTTATACAACTCGGCTTCTGGCGTATTAGGTTCGGGTTGGTAACAATACTCCCAGCGAACTAGCGGTGGTAAAGACATCAAAATCGATTCGGTACGTCCATTAGTCTGTAACCCAAAAATCGTACCGCGATCGTAGACTAAATTAAATTCTACATAACGACCGCGACGATAAAGCTGGAATTGACGCTCGCGATCGCCGTATTCCATTCCTCGCCGTTTCTCTACAATTGGTACATAAGCGGGTAAAAACGTCCGTCCGCAATCGCTGACAAAAGCAAACAAATCTTCCCAACTGCGTGGGGTTTGTGCGGGAAGCTGATTGTTATAAATTGCGGCAGCTTTGTCGGGATGAGACCCTCGATAAAGAGGATCTCGACCATCTTGATAATCAAAAAAGAGTCCGCCAATTCCTCGCGTTTCTTGGCGATGGTTGAGATAAAAATATTCATCGCACCACCGCTTAAAGACGGGGTAATATTCGGGGTGATGTTTATCGCAAGTTTGCTTAAACGTTTGATGGAAATGCGCTGCATCTTCAGCAAAAGGATAATAAGGCGTTAAATCTGCTCCGCCGCCAAACCACCAAACCGGACCAGCTTCAAAATAGCGATAATTGAGGTGTACGGTAGGAATATAGGGGTTGCGGGGATGAAGTACCATTGAAGTTCCCGTCGCATAAAATCCATGCCCTTCTGCTTCGGGACGTTGCTTTAGGATAGAAGGCGGTAACTCTTTTCCCCAAACTTCCGAGAAATTGACTCCTCCTTGTTCGAGGACTCCACCCTCTCGAAGAACTCTCGAACGACCGCCGCCGCCTTCTTCTCGTTCCCAGCTATCTTCTTTAAATTGGCTAACGCCGTCTATTTTTTCTAAAGTCTGACAGATTTCATCTTGCAGGTCTTTCATAAACTGGCTGACTCTTGTTTTCGCATCAGCCGGAGGCGTAGCAGTATCAAAAGAGTTAGTTACATCGGTTTGTAAAGCGGTCATAATGTCAGTTATCATTCATGAATATTATTAGCGCTTGACCTTGCCTCTACACGAAAGTCAATTGCCCTTCGGGGCAGAGGCAGAGCCGTTCGCGTAGCGTGCGCGCAAACGTTACCATGGACAAATACGCAGTGTCCTTAAAAAACAGGTCACTCTTAACAAATCTAAGACCTGTTGGCGAGTTAAACTAGAGATCCTAAACTATCTTAATAAAAACACAACATTTTCTCTGCCTATCTTCTACAATAAAAAATCTGCCTAAGCATTGTTGCAGGGGACGTATCGTGATTCTCAATTTCTCCTTCAAACTGATTGCTGCTAGAGGAAGACTATTCTGTAAGTTTTCCTTATTTAAGACCTACCGCGTCGTTAGTACGGCTCCGGTAGATGTTTTATGGCAAAAATTAGTTAATCTCGCCGATGTATCTTGGCATCCTCTGTTGTCGAGTACGAATGCGCCGAATGGGTTAATTGCTAAACCCGGTTTAATTTATCAGGTCGTGACGCGCCTGACTCCGATTCCGATTCGACTTTTCGTAGAAAACGTTCGTCCGAGAGAATTATTAAGCCTTCGCGTTTTAGCAATTCCTGGAATGGAGCAAAAAATTACCTATCAGGTAGAATCTACTGTTTGCGGAACTTATATTTCCTATTCCATTACCTTAAAAGGTTGGCTGTCTCCGTTGGTATGGTTGTGGATTAAACCTTATGCCGATCGCGTGGCGCTAGAATTAGCTCATGCAGCCGAACGAATAGCTTAAACAAATAATAATCTGAAGTCCTAATCCCACCAAAACTTGTTATTTGTTAACTCTAATGCCTTTGGTTAAATAAGCTAGGATGAATGTGCTTAAACCAGCCATTCCCCACTCAAAAAAATGGGTCGTTACCACAGCCATAATGACGAAGAGCAAACCGAACCAGTAAGATTGAAAAGATTGAATCTTGGGAGGCATAGCGATCGCGCTTATCTTTACTTCAATATTCTTCACAGTAGCAATTCTTGTAACTTTAAGATAACTGCGTGAAAAATTTCTCAAGCGACAAATTAACTCAAGCTCTGTTATCTTGGCTGCGTTCCCTGCTACTAATTACCATTATTCTTCCCCTCGCTGCAATAGAAGCTAAAGCAGCCGAACGCATCTACTTTAATTATGGGGCATTGGGATTTTCAGTTTCCATTAATTCCTTAGAACAATTTGCCAAGCACGGTACTGTTAACAAAGAATTAGCTTTTTATCTAGAAAGAGTAACGCCCCAACAACGGGAGCAGTTTCGTCAAGCTTTACTTCAACGTTCTACTCTCGATGCCCTTCAAGTCTATCGTTTTTTTAAAACCCCAATGGGAGAAGATATTCTCGAAGGAATTGGCAATTTAATTCAGATTGAAGGCGGTCTTAACGGAAAATACCCCCTCAGAGGAGCGATTTTTCAGGCGGCTATTGATGCGGAAGGGTTAACGCTACTTAACTTTCTCAAGAAATTTCCGACCAATATTCAACTCAATACAGAGGAAATTTTCACGCTTGCCGAAAAAGTAGAAGCAGCGATCGCGCTGACTAATTCTACCATCGAAACAGTCGCTCAATTAGCGGCAAAAGAAGTAAAAACAGAAAAGGCTGTCGATTTTGCTAAGCTACCCGATTTGAGAGAGCCAGGCGCTTTGGGGTTTAGAGAACAAAAGCTAATATTGATAGATAAAAAAACGCGATCGCGAGTTGGTTGTCTATCTCTACACGCCTCAGAAATGGCGACCCCGAAAAACACCTGTCATTATTTTTTCACACGGATTGGCTTCTCGCCCAGAAGATTTTAGCAAAAGGGGCGAACATTTAGCTTCTCATGGCTATGTCGTCGTCTTGCCCCGACATCCCGGCAGCGATTTGATTTATCTCCAGGAAACCTTAGAAGGTTATTCCAGCGATATTTTCGATATTAACGAATTTACCAATCGCCCATTAGATATTAGTTTTATCATCGACGAATTAGAAAAACGCAACCGTCCAGAGTTTGGCGGAAGGTTAGATCTTCAACAAGTAGGCATTGCCGGACATTCGTTTGGCGGTTACACTGCCCTTGCCCTAGCGGGCGCTCGCATCGATTTTGAGAACTTACAGGGGGCTTGCAATAGCGGCGATTGGGATCCTAATTTATCGCTCCTCTTACAGTGTCGCGCTTTGGAATTGCCCCGTAAAGATTATAATTTTCGAGACGAACGAGTTAAAGCCGTCCTTGCAATTAATCCCGTCAACAGCAGTATTTTTGGTTTTCAAGGATTAAGTCAAATTCAAATCCCCGTTTTTATTGTGGCAGGTAGCTACGACCCTGCGACTCCTGCTGTTTACGAGCAACTGCGCTCTTTTCCTTGGCTAACCGTTCAAAATAAATATCTCGCCCTCGCTGAAGGACAAGCACACGTAGATTTTTCTGTTTTGGATGCAGGCGCATCCCAACTACTTAATTCTTTACCTAATTTAACGCTTCCCGATCCCGTTCTTTTGGATAGCTATGCGAATGCGATGACTTTGGCATTTTTTGAAACCTACATTGCCAACAATTCTAAGTCTCGCCCCTACTTACAAGCGTCTTACGCTACTTATTTAAGTCGTCAAGAGCCTTTTAAGCTTTATTTAATCGACGCATCATCAGCGTTGCAACTCTCTCAAGCCTTAAATAAATTCAATCTTAACGATTAGGAAATCTGTAACCGTCAAATTTACAATAGAAATAATTAGGAAAATAACTAACCGATATGCCACATTTGAATCGGAGTGATGCCCAAAGCGAAGCTGTGAAAGTAGGACTAGCCTTGGTTTCCAACCCGCCTCACGATCGCGAACTCAACGAACAGAACGATCGCGCTCCCCATGAAAAACCCCCTCTAGATTTAGACAAAATTAACTCACAACTTGCCAACGCCACAGCCGAGCAAGTTATCGAATGGGCCAGTCAAAGTTTTGGAGACGGCTTGGTTATGAGTACCAGCTTTGGTATCCAAGCTGCCGTCATGCTCGACCTCGCCACCCAAATCGTGCCCGATTTGCCGATTATTTGGGTAGATACAGGTTATTTGCCTGCCGAAACTTATCAGTTTGCCGAACAGTTAATCGAACGGCTCAATCTGAATATGAAAGTCTATCAGTCTCCTATCAGTCCTGCTCGCATGGAAGCTATATACGGTAGGCTTTGGGCGCAAAACGATCTAGAGTCGCTCAATCGCTACGACAAAATTCGTAAAGTCGAACCCATGCAACGCGCCCTCAAAGAGCTTAAAGCAACGGCTTGGCTGGCAGGGTTGCGTAGCGACCAAACTAACCATCGCAAGATGTTACAGAGGATCGACGTACAAGGCGAACAGTACAAAATTCTACCGATCCTCGCTTGGAATGCTAAGGACGTATATGAATACTTAACGGCTCGCGATCTTCCCTATCATCCTTTTTTCGATCTTGGTTATGTCTCGGTTGGTGACTGGCATTCGAGCCGACCGCTAATGGCTGAAGATACCGACGAACGAGATACCCGTTTCCACGGACTCAAACAAGAGTGTGGGTTGCATTTGCCTCGCACTCCTGGAGAGGCACAAAGTCTTGATTCGAGTACGCTTTAAATTAGTTATCAGTGAAAGTTACTCTTAAATTAAAGATATTAAACTCTCTAATTCAGTTATCAGTTATCAAATGCTCAATTTTCACTAACAACTGATAACTGATAACTGTTATTGTGCGACGACTTGAAATTCAACTTCGGCAGTAACTTCGGGGTGAAGCTTGACTTGAGCTTTGTAAATTCCAGTTTGATTGATTTCTGGCACGGTAATTCCACGGCGATCGACTTCTTGCCCCGTTCCTGCTTTGATAGCATCAGCAACATCTTGAGTCGTTACCGTTCCAAAAATGGCTTCTTTTTCGCCGACTGGCTTGCTAATTGTCAAGCGTCCAATAGTTTGTAGCGCGGTTTTCCGAGATTCTGCTTCTTGTTTTTCGGCTAATAGGCGCTGTCTTTCTTTTTCCCTTCTTTGCTCGACTTGTTTAAGAATGCTCGGCGTTGCTATCACGCCGATTTTTCTAGGAAGCAGGTAATTTCGAGCATAACCGGGGGCAACTTCGACTAAATCTCCAGTTTTTCCCAGTTTATTAACATTTTCATTCAAGACAACTTGTAATCGTTTTGCCATTGCTTCTCCTTTAAGTTCGCTTTATTTCCGTTCTTAGAAAAATTTAAAATAACTCAGAACTATTAATAATACTATTTTTATCGGGCTAAAAGCAAATGCGATTGCGCTCTGCGCACCCCGATTAGTTATTTTGTGAAAAAATTTAGGATAAGTGCCCTAAATACTGCATAATCTCAAAAATGGCTCCCAAATAAATTGAGTTAGTGCAAGTCAGTGAGGCGATTTTAATTTTATGAGTCAAGCAAGCTATGGCCTGGTTAACGAAAGTAACTTATCGTTGCGTCCTGCGATCGCGCTGGCACTAGCCAAAAATCGCGACAAATTGGGAGCCTGTGAGTGGGATAGTACATCGAGCGAAACCATACAATTTCGCGATCGCCCAGGGGGTAGCGAGTCAGTTACTCCCACGTTTGCGATCGCCCAAGAGTTTCCCTTACTCAAGAAAAACGATCGCGAATGGTCAACAGAAGTAGAACCGCTAAACAATAACCATCGAAGTGTTTATATAAATAAAGCTTTAATTATCGAGCCTGAAATTCCCAAAACCACATTACACGAACTAGGAAACCAGAACGATACAGCTAATCTGTCGGTTGACGGACAAGACATCGCGATCGTGCAGACAACCGGGTCTAATCCAGCCTTTAATTTTATTGGACTAACCCAACTACGCAACGATCCCCAATTTCGAGGGATCGATGGAAGCGGCTTGACGGTAGTCATTATCGATACGGGGTTAGAAGGTTCGCATCCGTCAATCCGAGGAAATTTTACAGGTTTTCTTGATGTTGCTGGCGGTGGAACGTTTACGACCGACCCTAACAGTGCTTTTGATGTTGACAGTCATGGTACTCACGTAGCCGGGACAGTCGGCGCGACCGACCCCAGTATTGGAGTGGCTCCCGATGTCAATCTGATTAGCTTACAAGTCTTTGAAACAAGTGGCGGGGCTTACAATTCTAAAATTGAGGAAGCACTGGAGTGGGTATTAGCCAATCGCCAACGCTACAACATTGTGGCGATTAATATGTCCCTTGGAGGCGGTCAATTCTACACATCGAGAGGCGAAGCAACAGGCGACATTTATGCTGACGATATCGGACGACTCGAACAGGCGGGCGTTACCGTAGTCTCGGCGGCAGGGAACGATTACGATGACAATTCACAACTTGGTGTTTCTTCCCCTGGAATTTTTAGTAGTTTAGTTGTGGGAGCCGTTAATAAACAAGACGATACAATTACCGACTTTAGCCAGCGTCTCAATTCTTCCAACATGATTTTTGCGCCTGGTGGCAGTATTACAAGTACTGTCCCAGGAGGGGGATTAGAAGATAAAAACGGAACCAGTATGGCATCGCCCCATATTGCTGGTTGCGTAGCCTTGATGCAAGAAGCCGCACTTCAGTTTGGCGGACGCTTATTATCGACTCAAGAAGTCGTTGGGATTATGCGATCGACGGCTGACACAATTAATGATGGCGATGATGAAAACGGTTTCGTTCCCAATACGGGATTAAACTTTCCTCGCATCAATATCTACAAAGCTGTTACTGAAATTAAGAGACGATTTAACCGAAACGCTCCATCACCGCCACCACCGCCAGGAGGAGGCGGTAATGCTGGAGATGCCAACGGAACGATCGCAGGAGCTATTATCGGCCCGACGCTTGATGGTTCTCCCGTTGCGGCACTGCGCGGCTCGATTGGAATCGACGGGCGATCGACGCAAATTGGGGCAAAAGATGTCGATATCTACAAGTTTACAGTTACTGCGGCAGGAACCATGGTTATTAGTGTCGGTTCTGATGCAGCCAACCCCAGAAATTTTGATAGCGTCCTCCGAATCTTTAATAGCAATGGCACTCAGATAGCTGTTAACGACGACATTAATGATAACAACAAGTTTTCGCGTCTTTCGGTTAACTTACAGCCAGGAACTTACTATGCCGGAGTTAGCGGATATTCAAACGACAGCTACAATCCCAGGGTAGCAGGAAGCGGAGTTGCAGGAGCAACGGGTAATTATTCTCTGCAATTTAGCTTTGGTAACGCCGATCCTAACGGAACGATTAGCGGTGCAGTGGCAGTTAATCTCAGTTCCAGAAACGATCCGGCTTTTAATGGATTTATCGGAGCAGATTACGGCAAACTTGTTGGCGTATCGGATGTAGATATCTATAAAATTGTCGTTCCTGATAACGGGGTGCTTTTTGTCGATATTGACACGCCGTTTGGCAGTGGCTATGTCGATAGTTATGTACGAGTATTTGAGGCTGATGGTACGCAAGCTTTCTTTGAAGACACTGGTGCGAAGATTGTCAGCGATGACGATTACTCTTATACCCTTGATAGCAATGGCAATGCAGTTTTCACAGAGTTTTTATCTTTCAGCGATGAAATAATAGATTTTTCAGGGAATTTCGTCGGACACAGAACCGATAGTTTTATCGGCGGAACAGTCGAACGCGGCGATGTTTATTACATTGGGGTTTCTGATTATGAAAATCAAGATTACGATGCTAAAACATTAGGCGGTCGTCCGGCAGAAGGCGCTAGTGGCGGCGACTACAAGATTTCTTTTAACTTTATCAACAACGATATCAACGGCAGCATCGCTCAAGCATTAAATAGTAATCCTATTTCTTTGTCCTCGGCACAAACCGTTATTAATGGCAATCGAATTGGTGCTGACTTTAGACCCAATGGTAATCTCGTACAGGTAGCGATCGCGATGTAGATTTCAGAAAAATTCGTACTTTGAATGCAGGTATTCTAGAAATAGATGTCGATTCTTTCCAGAATGCTGCAATTTCTACCGCCAACAAAGTTGATACGTTGGTATTTATCTTCGACGCGCAAGGCAGACAGCTAGCCGTCGATGATAATACGAACTCGCGCGATGCCAAGATCCAGTATAAAGTTCAAGCCAATCGAGATTATTACATTGCGATCGCGGGCAAAGGAAACGATAATTTCGATCCCTTTCAACTAGGTAGCGGTTCTTCTGGCGATCTGGGTCAATATACTTTTAAAAGTCGGCTTCTGCCACTTGCACAAGCGGCATCGCTTTCTGATAACGGTTCTCGCAATGGAGCGGTGCGAAGAGTTGGTCTTGGTTCGCGAGTGGCCGGCGATATTGGCGAAGATAATGCCCTCAATGTTGGTTCTAACGATACAGATATTTATCGCTTTACGTCTAACCTAACTGGGTTAGTTAATATTCGCACCTTCACCAACCAAGAATTTAGCGGCGATACTTTCTTACGCTTTTTCACGGCTAATGGTAGGGAAATTACCTTCAACAATAATATCAATCAAAGGACGCGAAGCAGCTTAGTACGAGTCTACGTCACGGCAGGCACTCAATATTTAATTGGGGTGAATGGAGCAAGTAGGGGCGCTCGCAATTATAATCCGATTACGGGTTTAGGAGCCGCACCAGCCCCCATTAACAGCTTGGGAACGTATACGCTCTCAATTAATGCACCTATTAATCGCAAAATTGGGACGCTAAGAAACGATGTCCTAGTTGGCACTTCCAGCATTGATTCGTTTAATGGTGGGGCAGGGAACGATCGCTTAGCGGGTTTAGCCGGCAGCGATTTTTTAGTTGGGGGATTGGGAAACGATACGCTTAATGGCGGATTGGCTGGCGATACCCTCAGTGGCGGTTTGGGTAACGATATCTACATAGTAGATCGCGCGGGCGATCGCGTCTTGGAAACTTCTAGAAAGCCTGGAGAAATCGACACGGTAGTTTCCACGGTTAGCTACGCACTAGGAGCTAATCTGGAGCGACTAAATTTAGGCGGTCGCGCCATTACTGGGATAGGCAACAATGTCAATAACCGCCTCTTGGGTAACAATTTTGGCAATCGCCTAGCGGGAGCGGCAGGCAATGACATATTAATCGGTGCTGGCGGCAACGATACCCTCAACGGCGGTTTGGGCAACGATATCTTAACCGGAGGAGCGGGTAACGATATTCTCGTCGGCGGTGCGGGTCGAGATACTCTGATTGGTGGGGTAGGACGCGATCGCTTTTTCTTCCAATCTCGAAATCAGGGGATCGATCGCATCAATGGTTTTTCAACGGTATTGGATCGCATCGACGTTTCGGCGGCAGGATTTGGCGGTGGATTGAGAACGGGTTTCTTAGCTGTTTCTCAGTTTCGTTTGGGCGCAAGGGCGCTAGATGCCAGCGATCGCTTCATTTACAATCGTTTTAGCGGAATATTATCTTATGATTCTGATGGAACGGGTGCGCTTGCGCCTACTGCAATAGCAATTCTCAATCCCGGACTGGCTTTTTCTAGTTCAGATATTTTTATTACTGGGTGAACTTGCTCTAGATTTTAACGGGACTTAAACAAAAGACAAGAGTAAAAAAGGGGAGCATCCCATTTTGGCAAAAATAGAAAAACATATTCGCGATGTTAACTCGCGAATATGTTTAGATTATTTACTTTCTTGTTCCCCATCAAAAGCAAGATCAACCAAACATCCTTTGAGAGAATCGATGGTTTTCCGTAATTCGGTGACAATAGTTCTTCTAAAAACTCCCATCACAGCGTCAACATGAGCTTGAGTACCAGCTTTGCCTAAATGTTGGTATTTACTCAAAGATTGAGCATTTTTCTGCTCAAATATAGGAAAAACGGCTTGCCGTTTGTAGTAATAATAAATTGTTTGACCTTGCCTGACCTGATAACGAGCTATCCAACAGCCATCAGGAGTTTCTATTCCTTGGCTTTCAAAAAAAGGCAAATAGGTTTCAAGTTGGGCAATAGTTCCGGTTAATCGGGCAATTCTGTCGAATTTATCTTGTTCGCTCATCTTTTGTCTTCTGCGTCCCATCATTCCAAAAACTCCATGACGAATTTATTCGCCACTATTTTACGCGAACAAACCTCAAGTTATCTTGAGATGACGGAATTTAATCGAAATTAAATAGCTAGTTGACCATTAAGATAAGCACAACGCCGTTGTAGAATTTGATTAACGGTTTCTTTCTTCCACTGCGCTCCGGTTATTTTAACTCGGTGTCCTATTTGTTTAACCCCAGATTCTACGGCTCCACTACCGACCGAACAAATATTTTGCCAGCTATAATAATGATAGTTAATAATCCGTGAGCGGTGTTTGATTAGATAGTTACAAAACTGGTATCCTCCGACTAACTTCTGAGAACTTAAATAGTTAATAGCTTCGTCAATTTGACCCATCCATAGATAAGCTTTTACTTGTTCAAACTGGTATTTTTTACCTTCAACTTTGTAGAGATTTTCTATCAAATGATACCAATCTAAAATTTCTATTCGGTCAGTTTTATTCCCGATTTCCTCCATAATGTTCCAGATGCCATCATGACCATCCCCCAAACAGTAGAAGGGATTGGTTAACGGCTGACTATTAATCCAATTTGTTAATGAGTCGTTATCTTGAAATAAAGCTCCGTAGTATATTCCTTGCAATCGAGCCGTTTTATATTCTTTCCACTCGCTTTTTTCTCCAGCTTTTCCTCTTAATCTTACTTGCCCACCATCCACAGCTATCTCTGATAATCCTTGTTTGACATCTGGTAATAAATTTTCCAGTCTTTGCACTTTTCTTTGATGAGTTGAATGCCCCACTTTTAGTCCCATCAACAATAACATATCTTTCTGATGGAGTCATCACTCTAAAATCTCAACTTCTGCACTCCATTATCTTACTTTTGGTCCAGTTCAGCACACTTTGTTATTTTACTTCGCGAGCATTAGTCGCGAAGTCAGTTCCCACACTTTTCATGTATTTGCCAAAATGGGATGCTCCCTTACCACCAGGGTCAGGAAGTGGGATAAAAATGTTATTAGATGGTCAAATTTCTTTTGTACAGTCTTCGCGACCGCTTAAAGATAAAGAATATGAAATGGCTTTTCAAAGAGGAATTCTATTGCAACAAATTCCTGTGGCGATTGATGGAATTGCGATCGCAGTTAATCCTAGCCTTAATCTAACAGGGTTAACAATTAAACAACTCAAGGATATTTATAGAGGAAAAATTACTAATTGGAGTCAATTAGGCGGTGCGGAATTAGAAATTACTCCCTATGCGCGATCGATTCAAAGCGGAACGACAGATTTTTTTCAGTATAATGTTTTAGGAACGGAGAAATTTAGCGATCGCGTTATTTTTGTTAACGATAATCAACAAGCATTTACAAAAATTAGCGATAAAAATAATCCAGGAGGAATATATATTACTTCAGCAACAGAAGTTATTCAACATTGCGAAGTCAAAGCTTTATCTCTGAGTCGTTATTCTAGTAATAAATTGGTTAGTTTATATAAAAACCAGGGAAAACCCTCTGATACTTGTTCTCCTTCTCAAAACCAAATTAACTTTGATGCTTTCTTTAATGGCGACTATCCTCTATCGCGTCGTTTATTTATTGTGATTAATCAAAATAGAAAAGAAGACGAACAAGTGGGAGAAACTTATACAAAATTTCTTTTAACTGATGAAGGACAAAAGTTGATTAAAAAAGCGGGATTTATTCCGTTAAGATTGTCTTATTGAGCGTTTTTAGGTAGCAACGGTAGATTGGGTTGAGGAACGTTGGCGTTATCCTGCCGTCAGGCATAATCCAACATTAAGGTTAAATTTAAGTAGGTAAATATAATTATTTTGTAGAGTGCGCGAGCATTTTGCTCGCACTACATTCTATATTTAATTATGATGACTTCCTTAGTTTGGTTTCACTTTATTCTACTTACTACTCACAAAGCAAGTTGCATTTGAAAAACGAAACTCAACACTAAGATTAAATTAATTTAGTATAACTTCTTTCTACCCAACCTACTCAATAGCAGAAAAAATTGCTGAATAATCTTCATCAGAAAACCCTAATTCTATCGCTTTGCTAACGACTTGACGTACCCCTTCTAAACCAACTAAATTAATCTCAATCTCTTGTCCTTGTGCGAGAAATAAATCGATATCTTTGAGTAAATGTTTGGTTGGAAAATTGGGGTTATCATAATTGCGATCGCGCATTCGCTGTAATTTTTTATCAAATGTCGGCGCATACAAAGCGCTTTGGCGTAAAACTTGCATAAATTTTTCGACATCAACCCCTTGCTTTTCTACAAAGCTGAGACTGAGAGCAAATGAACTCGTCAGAGAAGCGATTAATTGATTCAATCCTAATTTCATCGCCGCAGCAGTTCCAACTTCACCAATTAACATCGGTTCCGTACCAAAATGTTGTAGCAGTTCAGACCATTTTTCAAACTGCGTTTGGGTTCCTCCTACCATGACTAATAATTTACCTGCATTTGCTTCTGGAATACTACCTAAAACGGGTGCTTCGAGATAATCCCCTTTGTTTTCTAATACTGCTTTTTGAATTGCTTTACTTTCAGAGGGAGAAATCGTTCCCATTTGAATAACAGTGCGATTTGCTAATAATGAAGCTGCATTTTCTGATAAGATTACCTCACGAATTGCAGCAGCATTCGTCAGCATTAAAATCAGACAATCCGATGCTTGAATTACTTCGATAGGAGAACTAGTAATTTCTGCACCCACTTCTTTAAGCGCTTCTAATTTCGAGAAAGTGCGATTGTAAGCAATGAGTGGAACTCGGACAGATAGCAATCTCTGAATCATTGCTTGTCCCATCAATCCAGTTCCTAAAAATCCTATTTTCATAGTTTATTATTAATAACAATCTTCCTTTTATAGTTGTATTAACTATTCGATGAAGATGTAGATTTTTCTTTCAAACTTTGAATGAATAACTGAATTGCTAAAAGAACCAAACCCAAGGCAACAAACCCAAAAATAAAAGTTCCCAAAGAAGCAACCCCAACTACCAAAGTTCTAACCGCTGCTGAAATTCTGATAACAAGTTGATTGGTAGAAGTAACGGGTTTAGTTGCAAATGTATGAGCAATAGAATACGTAATAAAATACATCGCCATTGCTAACGAACCCGAAAGAAACGAACCGATTAAACATTGTAAAGGCGTTGCTTTTTGACCGTTAGATTCAATAGAATTATCTGAATTTTGCGTTTTATTGGTCATAATTCTCCGCCTTTCTAAATGTTAAAAGTAGAATACCAGAATTCTAGCGACTGGAATGGAGATTGGGGATTGGGAAACTTAGACATTGAAAATCACTTTAGAATGCGATCGCCAGACTTTTTTAAATTACCATGCCATCATCATTAAGCTGGGCGTTTCTCCATCAGCATAAGCAGGACGAACTTGGTCGTAAATATCGGGATATTTTTCAGCTAGTTCGACTTCGCTGAGGTCAGCATGAAGTAAGTCGCCGTCCTTGTCTTTGACTGAATATCTCGCACCGCCTTTTCCTTGGTAGATGACAACCGTGCGATCGCGCATTACTAAACGAGCAATAGTTACATCTTCATCGGCTCGTACTGCAACTGGTAAAAGCATACTGGAGGCTAAAATTGCAAAAGTGACAGCTAACTTGCAAAACATGACAACTCTCCCTATTTTTCTCTTATCTTAGCTTAAAAATTGTTTAGATTAAGAGTTGAGTTGTTTAAAGAGTTGGGGATAGAAAATTAGAAAATAAACCCACCACAGAATAATAGGAATAGAGATTCCTATCGCAATCCAAACAATTTTTGTTAATAGCCAGCTTGTTACTATTATCGATATTCCAGTCAGTATAATAGACCAGGGTTGACACCACCAGGGTTTATAATCCCAGACATTTAAAGATTTTGTAGTTTCTTTTAAATTGTTATTACGATCTTCCAAGGTCATTTGCTTTTTAATCGATGTAAGTTTTTTCGATATCAGTCTTGTTAAATCAATTAAGATTTTTTCATCGCCTGTTTAACTAAAGTACTACCAAAATCCCAAATCGTACCAGGATAGCGATGACAATCGGCTAAAACATCTTCAAAGGCATTGACAAATGTATTGACTTCTTGCTGGGTAATAATAAGCGGTGGCAGGAGTTTAATAACATTCATATTATTGCCTGCTACCTGAGTGAGGATGCGATAGCGCTGAAAAAGAGGGACGGTGATAAGTTGACTAAAAAGACCTTTTTGGGCAGTTTCTAACATCGTCCAACCAATTTTTAGTTTAAGCGATCGCGGGGAGCGAAACTCTAAACCAATCATCAATCCTTTCGATCTCACTTCATATAAAAAATCATATTTTTCAGCTAAAGGTTGTAGTGCCGCCATCAATAAATCGCCCATGTTCGCCGCATTTTTAACTAATTTTTCCTCTTCTAAAACATGAAGTGTCGCCAAACCTACTGCCATTGCCAAGGGATTTTTCCCAAACGTAGAACCGTGAACTAAAGCGCGATCCATACGATGAAAAACTTTACTAAAAATATCTTCCCGACAGAGGACTGCACCGATAGGAATGTAACCGCCAGATAACGCTTTGGCGAGCGCAATTAAATCGGGTTCGATTCCCCAATGCTCAAAAGCAAAAAACTTGCCCGTTCGGCCTAAACCCGTTTGCACTTCATCGGCTACCATCAAGGTATCGTACTGACGACACAACTGTTGCACTTCCCTAAAATAGCCTTCTGGTGGCAAATTAACGCCTTTTCCTTGAATTGGCTCGAAAAAGAAAGCCGCAACGTCTCCATTCACCAGCGCTTTCTTCAGCGCGTCGATATCTCCAAAAGGAACCGCTTCACAATCGGGTAAAAATGGTTCAAACCCTTGACGAAACTCTTTAGCGCCACTAATCGATAGAGAACCGTAGGATAAACCGTGATAGCTATTATCGCAGTAAAGAATGCGCGATCGCCCCGTTGCATAACGAACAAACTTAATTGCCGCTTCGATCGCTTCAGTTCCGCTATTGGCAAAAAAACAGCGTTTGATAGATGGCGGTGCTTTTGCCAACAAGGCTTCGCCTAGCATTCCAGGAAGTAGGGCACAGTCTAATTGTACTAAAGCAGGTAGATCGGCTTCTAAGATATCAGATAACGCTTTTTTAACGACAGGATGGCTGCGTCCGAGGGCAAATACGCCAAAACCAGAGAGAAAATCGAGATAGCGATCGCCATGACGATCGATTAAATAGGCTCCCTCACCTCGTTCGTAAAAGCGATCGTAACCAATGGTATTAAGAACGCGCACGAGTTGGGCATTTAAATACTCTTTGTGCAAGCGGTAATTTTCTCCCCGACGCTTGGCAATTTCTTTCAGGATATCGAATGACATTGAGTTAATGATTAGTGATGCAGTTATCGATTATTTCAGTGTAAGTGGGTTATTTCCAAAAAGTAATTGCCAGCTAGAGGCTAGAATATAACTATCTGACCCCCAGATCTATCCTGCGATCGCTGCGTCTCGCAAAATCTTATTACAGAGAGAGGCAAATCGAAATTAAAGTTAATAATATAGAAAGAGACTTGCTCAGAATCAGTAGAATGACAAGTAAAGTAAATGTTCAGTTCGATTTCAATCGTCAATCTACCGATCGGATAAATTAATAGAGGCCTGTGATAGATACTAAAAAACGCACTCAAAAAGACACCCCCATCATTAATGAAAAAATCCGCTATCCTGAAATTCGTGTCATCGATCCTGATGGGCGCAACTTGGCATTCTTACGCCTAACGAAGCCTTGCGACTCGCTGAAGAAAAAGAACTAGATTTAGTTCTAGTCAGCGACACTGCAACTCCTCCAGTTTGCCGAATTATGGACTACGGCAAGTATAAATTTGAACAGGAGAAAAAAGCTAGGGAGGCTAAGAAGAAACAACATACAGCCGATGTTAAAGAAGTCAAAATGCGTTATAAAATTGGCGACCACGACTATCATGTAAGGGTCAATCAAGCACAAGGCTTCCTCAAAGCAGGCGATAAAGTCAAAGCGACAATTACTTTTAAAGGTCGAGAAATTCAACACTCTCATTTAGCGGAAGAGTTGCTCAACCGACTCGCAACTGATTTACAGGAAGTTGCCGAAATTCAACAAGCACCTAAAAAAGAAGGTCGCAACATGATGATGTTGCTTGCACCTAAGAAATAATCTGTTCTTAACTGCATATAGAAGCTAAAGCGCGATTGCGCTTTAGCTTTTGTTCAGTCGGCGATCGCGTTAAGTAAAATTTCTGTAAGCGTATAATTTTCCATATCTTCGACCGTTACTGTATCGACAATATCAAATTTTGCCCCTACGCTCTGCATTTCGTCGTCTAAGGCTTTAAGAAACTGCGTAGCGCCAGCATCTTCACCGATTTGAATGAATGTTATCGCGAGTTCTTCGTCTTTGTCGAGGCGACGCGATGCCTCGATAATAACGCGCATGACGGCTTTGCGATCGTCGGGTTCGCCATCGGTAACGACTATAATAATTTCTCCATTGGCTTTAGTTTGTCCGGCAGATTTACGCTGAAAGTAACTGTTAGTCGCATCTTGTAAGACTCCTGCTAAATCAGTAGTTCCCATAGGTTCGTTTTCAAGGAAAATTTGCTGAACTTTAGCCGAAGTAACATTTTCATAGCGTCTAAACCGACCCGAAAACGTATAAACGGTTATCCCATCGGGATCGATATCTTCGCATTTACTCGCCAAAGCAAGAGTCGATTCTTGCATGATACTCCAGCGGCTTTTCCCCCCGGCTCGATCTTTGGTTGACATACTGCCGCTTTTATCGATAATTAGCGTAAAATCTCGTTGGTCTAACATCGCCCTCTCCTTAATTTATTTGGCTACGAACAATATAAGTTATGTTTTACTAATCGACGATAACATTGAGCAAAACTTCCGTTATCGTTAGATTTTTCATCTCGTCAACTCTTTAACAACAATAGTTTCTGCATTAAATTTAGCCTGTTTGTTAACTCATCAGTCATCGATGGTTGTTATATTTGACAAAAGATAATAATACTTGAAAGATTTGTTTAGCTTTGTTGGCAGTTGCGCGATCGCAACGTTTAAACCGATCTGCAAGAGGTCTAGTGTTTAGTCTCGCTTTGTTCGCTCTAATCTTAAAAATCGTAATTGCATATCCATAGAGATTATTAGATTGGGATGTCAAGTTTAAAAATATTATCGATCGTTCTAGGAATATTAGGCGCGATCGCGTTGAGTGCCATATTCATTAAAATTTCTCATAATCCTTTT
Organism: Candidatus Altimarinota bacterium; assembly: GCA_012031035.1. Classification (GTDB taxonomy): domain Bacteria; phylum Cyanobacteriota; class Cyanobacteriia; order Cyanobacteriales; family Microcystaceae; genus Hydrococcus. The sequence goes on from JAAUUT010000034.1 coordinate 42,624, forward strand.
CAAAACTCCCCTGAAGTTGGATTGGATCTCAAAAACAATCCTATGTTGACACGAAACTTTTCTGAATATTCTAATTATGGATTTAAATTAAAATATCCTAACAGTTGGACGCTAGAAAAATACCAACCCAATGAATTTAGTCAAATTGTTGCTGAGTTAATCCCTCCCGATCGCAATTTTCAAACTTTAATCGCTCCTAAAGTGATGATTGAAGTAAGACCCTTAAAAAATCTAATTTCTCTAACAAACATCAACCAAGAAGCAACAAAAGCGATTAATAATTTTTTACCGCAAGCAAAGATTTTTGAAAATCGAAAAGTTTATTTAGATAATCATCCTGCTTATTTATTAGTTTATACCGGATTAGAAGGACAAAATAAATTCAAAAAATGCAAATAGGAGCGATTAAACAAGACTATTTATATCTTATAATTTATGAGGCAAAATTGAGCATTATAAAGTGTTTGAACCGACGGTTAAACAAATCATCAATTCTTTAAACTGCTCTAATCGTTTAAATATACTAATCTACTTTGAATTACTATTCCCAACATCCCAAGCTTTCGACGATCGCATACATTAACGAT
>JAAUUT010000151.1 GCA_012031035.1 Candidatus Altimarinota bacterium
GGAATAGATCTTCAAACAACCTCCATTCTAAATTACTTATTCCTTCAAATCTCCCAGCCATACTGTAATACGTCTTTCCGTTTTCAGAAGCAGATTATCACATTTTTGATGTTAGTGGGATAGGTTCTGTTTTGTTCTGCTTCTTCCCATAGTTCTTCTTCTTCGGCTAGGGTCAGGGTGATGGTCATAACTAAGGACTGATACTAAATAGTATGGTGTGCAAAAGTTATTGTTATTTTACCTGAATTCTGGGATTAACAATAATAATTCTCAATAAGTCATGACAATAGCAATGTTGCGGCGATCGCGCAAAGAGCCGCCTCCGGCGAATCGCATGATAAAATAACCCACAAGGCAGTGTTAGCGTACAGCCTGCCGTCAGGTATCAACCTATTTATGGTAGTTGCAAGTTTAATTAAGTAGCGATCGCCTAAAAAATGCAGATTAATTTTCCATTGGATTTGTCAGATAACTGATAACTGATTTATGCTTCCCGCACCTCGTTGTTATTTTCTCTTACTCTTAGGATGCGCGATCGCATTTCTCCTTGCTGTCTCGATTAACCAACAAGTTAGCATTTTAGGAACCTTACTTTATGACGCAATCGTCCTGGGATTGACATTGGCAGACGCACGACGATTAAAACCCCATCGCGTCGAAGTTTCTCGTTTTCTTTTACAACGATTGTCTATAGGACGAGAGAATGCGGTTAAACTTTTGGTAAAGGCAGGCGATCGCCCAGCTAAAATTCTGATTCGAGATTATTATCCCCAAGAATTTCAGGTTTCTGAGTCAATCTTACAAGCAACTTTAGCCCCTAACAGTACCCAAGAACTTACCTATCAAGTATTTCCAAAAAGTCGCGGCGAGTTTGAATGGGGAGAAATTCAAGTGCGACAATTGGGACAATGGGGATTAGCTTGGCACGATTGGAAAATTCCTGCTAGCGAGAAAGTAGCGGTATATCCCGATTTAGCCGGACTGCGATCGCTTTCTATCCGCCTTACCCTACAAAATACGGGAACGATGCGTCAAATGAGGCGTTTTGGGATGGGGACAGAATTTGCAGAATTGCGAGAATATACACAAGGGGACGATCTTCGCGGGATCGATTGGAAAGCGACAGCACGTCACGGTCGTCCTTTGGTGCGAGTATTGGAACCCGATCGAGAGCAGACGTTAATTATTTTACTAGATCGCGGACGCTTGATGACGGCTCAGGTGCAGGGGTTGAAGCGATTTGATTGGGGATTGAATGCAACACTTTCTCTAGCACTGGCAGGATTGAATAGAGGCGATCGCGTGGGCGTTAGCGTATTCGATCGCGTTCCTATTGCATGGATTCCACCAGAGAGAGGCGATCGTCAACTAATTAATCTTATCGAACGCCTCACGCCCATTCAACCCGTTTTATTAGAACCCGATTATGTAGGTGCGGTTACTAAGGTGATTAACTCGCAAACTCGTCGTGCTTTGGTCGTTCTAATCACAGATATTGTAGACGCGATCGCTTCTGCTGAGTTATTCGCTGCGATGAAGCGATTAACGCCTCGTTATTTGCCTTTCTGCGTTGCCTTGCGAGATCCCAAAGTAGATGAGATCGCCCATAGGCCCACTGAAACAATTCAAGCAGCTTACTCCCGCGCGGTTGCTCTCGATTTGTTAGAACAACGTCAAGTTGCTTTCGCTCAGTTAAAGCAAAAAGGAGTTTTAGTTTTGGATGCGCCTGCTAATAATATTAGCGAGCAATTAGTAGACCGATATTTGCAGCTAAAAGCTCGTAACTTATTGTAATCGAGTAAAAAAGCTCACACGATTGTCCCTCGAACAGCGCCATCATGCGATCGCCTACCAATTATGACTGGCGGCAAACGTACAGAATTTATCGAGCGCCTCGGATTCGTGCCGCGATCGCCATACTAAACCAACAGTACGTTGTAAAGGTAAGTCAACAATGGGAATGTAGACAACCGCAGGAGTATTCGACCATTCTGGCATGATAGCAAGCCCCAACCCAGACTCAACTAAGGCGAGCGTCCATTCTTCGCGATCGGCTCGATAAACAATTCGTGGATGAATATTTTTTGACTCAAACATTTGTCGCGTTTCTTTACACAGTTCGCAATGTATGCGATCGATGTAAGACTGTCCATCCAATTCTATGAGCCGAACCGTTTTCCGTCGAGCAAAGGGATGGCTCTCCGGTACTGCTAACAGCCGACGCTGATGAAATAATGCTAACGATGTTTGAGGCTCTTTACGAGCATCTAATACAGTCATTAACAGATCGATTTCGCCGTCTTCCAACCACTTGTTTAAGTCCTCAATAGAACCATCAAGTAACTCGATCGCCACATAGGGATGTTGCGTTTGAAAATCGCCAATCAGTCCTGCTAAAGAGGCAATTCGCATTGCTTGGAAAACCCCCAACCGGAGAGTTGGCTGATGGTGAAACTCCTTCAACTCTCGCAAGGTGACTTGGTACTCATTGAGGATATTTGTGGCTTTTCCTAAGAAAAACTTACCAGCAGGAGTGGGAATTGCTCGTCTGCCACCTCGCTCAAATAGCTTCACTCCTAATTCTTGCTCCAACTTCTTGATGCCTGCTGACAATGAAGGCTGAGAGACAAACAAACGTTCTGCCGCTTTAGTGAAGCTACCGGTTTGGGCGATCGCTAGAAAATATCGAATCTGATAGAGATCCATTTTAATTATAGATATTATCTATGACTTTAATAAAAACTATAGTCTTGCTTTATAAAAGTATCTCCCTGAAGATAAGAATGTAAAGCTTTTAAAGGTAAAAACAGTTATGACAACTTATCGCACGGTTGAAGTTGATGGATTAAATATCTTTTATCGCGAAGCTGGCTTGCCAAGCAATCCAACAATTCTGCTGCTTCATGGTTTTCCAACTTCATCGCATATGTTTCGCAATTTAATTCCTGCACTAGCCGATCGCTTTCATCTAGTCGCACCCGATTATCCTGGTTTTGGCAATAGCTCGATGCCAACCGTTGAAGAGTTTGACTACACCTTCGATCGCCTTGCTCAAGTAATGGAAAAATTCACAGAAGCCGTTGGTTTGAGCAAGTACAGCTTATATGTAATGGATTATGGCGCACCTATTGGATTTCGACTAGCAACAAAGCATCCAGAGCGAGTTGAGGCGTTAATCGTTCAAAACGGCAATGCCTATGAGGAAGGACTCCGCGAATTTTGGGAACCGCTCAAAGCTTACTGGCGCGATCGCTCGTCAGAAAATGCCGATAAATTAAGACAATTTCTCGCGCTTGATGCTACCAAATGGCAGTATACCCATGGCGTTCGTAATCCTCAAGCGATTAGCCCCGATAACTGGATTATCGACCAATATTTCTTGGAGCGAGTGGGAAACAACGATATACAACTGGCTCTGTTTTACAGTTACGGTTCCAACCCACCGCTATATCCTCAATGGCAAGAGTATTTCCGCACCCATCAACCACCCACGTTAGTAGTTTGGGGGAAGAATGATTTTATCTTTTCTGCCGAAGGCGCTCATCCCTACAAGCGCGACTTACAAACGATTGAGTTTTATTTGCTCGACACGGGACATTTCGCCTTGGAAGAAGAGGGAGATGCGATCGCAGACTACATCCGTCGCTTTTTGACTGCATAAATTAAGGAAAAACTTATGTCAGCTTACTTTGCTGTCTACTTAAATATTACCGATCCAGACCGATTCACAGAGTATTTTCAGGTTGTGATGCCAGTCATCGAACGGCGAGGCGGTCGCTCAATCGCGCAAGGTACACCTGAAGCCATCGAAGGAACTTTATCTTTTAAACAGGCAGTATTATTTGAGTGGCGATCGCGCCAGGCTCTCCTATAATATTGGTATTCAGACGAGTACGCCCAAATCAAAAAGCTGCGAGAAGGAGCAGCAGAATTTCAAGCTGTCGCGATCGAAGATATTCAGAACAAGCGGTAGTATCTCTCAAGCTGCACACAGAAGCTGTATTGATAATTAGCGACGACGATCGCATCGGTCAAGATCTTCCTATGAGAATCGCTAAAATAAAAAAACCGTTGCTTGCTCTCATCGGCTTTCTACCAAGCATCGCTAATTATGAGTCTCAAAAACAACCGTCAATCTCCTCAATTTCCACAAATTCCTCAACTTGGCAATTTATTATTATTACTGGCAGGCGTATCGTTCGTAGCGTATTTATTTTGGCCGAGATCGTCTGAAATTACAACCCAACCTTACAGCGAGTTTTTAACGCGGGTTGAAAATGGAGAAGTAGCAAGGGTGAGATTAGGGAATAGTTTAATTCTCTATCAACTCAAACCGCCTATTAGTAATTTTGAAAATCCTGATGATTTCTTGGCGCTTCCTGAAGACCCATTTGGAACGGGAAAAACCGCAAAAAATCCTTTTTATGGCGATTCTTCGCCAAAAATAAAAAAACAACTCGGTCAGGGCGAAGTTTTGGCAACTGTCCCGATTAACGACCCGCAATTGCCAGAACGCTTGATGAAACAAGGGGTTATTTTTGAAGCGGTTCCCCCGACTCAAAATCCTTGGTGGATGACCTTACTAGCTTGGGTGGTTCCTCCACTCATTTTGGTGGGAGCAATGCACTTTTTGCTCAATCGCGGCGAGGATCGTAGAAGTCTTGCTTTTAGTAAGAGCAAAGCGAAAATGTATGTCGAAGGTGAATCCGATCGCATTACCTTTGCAGAGATTGCGGGAGCAGAAGAAGCCAAAGCAGAATTGGTAGAAATTGTCGAATTTCTCAAAAATCCAGAACGTTACGGCAAAATTGGGGCGCGCATTCCCAAAGGCGTGTTGTTGGTCGGGCCGCCTGGAACGGGTAAAACCTTGCTTGCTAAGGCAGTTGCAGGAGAAGCAGGCGTAACCTTTTTTAGCATCTCTGCATCCGAGTTTGTAGAATTGTTTGTGGGGACGGGTGCGGCGCGAGTTCGCGATTTATTTGAGCAGGCAAAAAAACAAGCGCCTTGTATTATTTTTATCGATGAATTGGATGCGATCGGTAAATCTCGCAGTAGCGGGGGTTTTGCAAGCGGTAGCAACGACGAACGAGAACAAACGCTCAATCAGTTGCTCACCGAGATGGACGGGTTTGCAGCAGGAGATGCAACCGTTATCGTCCTCGCTGCGACCAATCGCCCAGAAACCCTCGATTCAGCTTTATTGCGTCCGGGAAGATTCGATCGCCAGGTACTCGTAGATCGACCGGATTTATCGGGACGCTTGGCAATTTTAGAAATTTATGGTCGTAAGGTACAGCTAGCAAAAGACGTGGATTTGAAAGCGATCGCCACTCGCACTCCTGGTTTTGCAGGAGCAGATTTAGCTAATTTAATTAACGAAGCGGCACTTTTAGCGGCGCGCAATCGACGGGAAACCGTCACTCAGGAAGATTTAAAAGAAGCGATCGAACGAGTGATTGCAGGGTTAGAAAAGAAAAGTCGAGTCCTCAACGAAAAGGAAAAGCAAATTGTTGCCTATCATGAAGTCGGTCACGCTTTGATCGGAGCGATTATGCCAGGAGGCGGTAAAGTTACGAAAATTTCTATCGTTCCTCGCGGTCTTTCGGCTTTGGGTTATACGCTGAAAATGCCGACGGAAGACCGATTTTTGATGAGCGAAGCCGAATTTTGCGAGCAAATTACGATGCTTCTCGGCGGTAGGGCCGCAGAAGCTCTCGTTTTTGGCAGCGTTACCAATGGCGCGTCGGATGACTTGCAACGCGCCACCGATATTGCCCAGAGAATGGTGACGATTTATGGAATGAGTAAGGTTTTAGGCCCGTTAGCTTATGATAAGGCTCAACAGGCAAGCTTTTTAAGCAATGGTACGCCTAGTCCCCGTCGTTTGGTGAGCGAGGAAACAGCTAAAGCGATCGATGAGGAAGTGAGGCAAATTGTTGAAAAGGCATATGAGAAGGCCTATTTTCTGCTCGATCGCAATCGGGATTTATTAGATGCGATCGCGCAACAACTTCTGAAAACTGAAACCCTTGAAGGAGAAGAATTACAAGCGTTTTTAGAGCAAGTTCGACCTGTTTAGCAATATATTGCATCTTTACTTGAGTTTTTCTTTAATCTCTTCGACTCGCTTGCGATTAACTCCGAGATCGGATTTTCCTAAACGAGAAGCCGATCGCACGTGGATGACGTTCTCGTTAGGATCGAGATAAAATTCCACGTCATCGACATAACCCATGAGTTTGCTTTTAAATTCTGCGTAGAGATAATTATCGGTTTGTTCGATAATAGTCGTTCTCTCCATGCTTTCGATAACTTTTCGCAAATCCGCGATCGCGACTGCGGGTAAAGGCGCAATTTTCGATTGAGCATCTTGACTCTGAGAGTTGACACAATTGGGAGAACCCGGACAAGCAGCGAGTTTTCCATCTTTTACGCCTAAATTACTCGGTCTTTTTCCAGAAAAATTAAACACGATTTTTATTCCTCGCTTGATTCAAAATTTTTATTAGTTGTGAACGGTTTACCGTGTTTTTTTGGGCGCAGGTCATGCGCCCCTACCGATAACTGATGACTGATTATGATGCTTTGGCTATAACTGTTTTTTCGCTTAAAACTTTTATAGCTGCTTGATACTGCTTGTCATCTTCCCCTCCAACTTGTTGATAGGCGATAGGATCTTGAGGAATGACGCGATCGGGAACTATCCCCAATTTATGAATGTCTTTGTGAGCGGGCGTTTCGTATTTAGCTACTGTAATCGCTAGTCCAGCGCCATCGGGCAATTCAAACAACGATTGAATTAATCCCTTGCCAAAGGTTTTTTCGCCTACTAGCGTTGCTCTTCCATTATCTTGCAAAGCACCCGCTAAAATTTCGCTGGCGCTGGCAGTTCCTTGATTGACTAAAACGACCAAAGGTGATTTCGTTAGCGACGATCCCGATGCGATAAAACTATCTGATGTTCCTTGGCGGTTGACAGTATAAACGATCGCGCCATTATCTAGCCACAAACGAGCAATTTCAATCCCCGCTTGCAATAAACCGCCAGGATTATTGCGCAAATCGAGGATATAAGCTTGAGCGCCGAGTTTGTCTAGATTTTTAACCGAATGAGCGATTTCTTGGGCAGCATTGGCGCTAAATTGAGATAGTCGCACGTAGCCAATGGGAAAATTCTGAACGCGATCGTCGAGAGTGGCAAACACTGGACTTAGAGAAATGCGATCGCGAACGATATCAACTTGCCGCAAACTATTATCGCTCGAATCGTTGGGTTGTATCGTTAAAGAAACTGTTGTCCCGCTAGGGCCTCGCATTCTAGCTGCGGCTTCGTCTAGGGTAATAGTTGAGGTATCTACACCATCAATTTTAAGGATGCGATCGCGCGGTGCTAGTCCTGCTGCTTCTGCGGGAGAACCCGCGATAGGTGTGACGATTTCTAAATTCCCGGTTTCTGGATTGATATTGATCTGCAATCCAATCCCCGATAATTCCCCTGCCGTACTGACTTGCAAGTTATGATATTGTTCGGGTCTGAGTAAACGAGTAAATGGCTCGTCTAGCAAGGCTAGCATTTCCTCAATAGTTTCATAAGTTTCTTCTCGGCTAGAAAGGGGCTTTTTTATATATTTTTGCCGAATTAACCACCAATTTTGATGATTAAAGGTTTCATCTATATAGGATTGATTGACGAGTCGCCAAGAGTGCAACAGTAACTTTTGTTCTTCTGTAAAAGCGGCTGCGCTTTGCGTCCAACCAATTAAAAAAAGAAAAAGAGAAAAACTAAATAACAAACTTATCCAAAATGCGCTTTTTCTCATGAGCCAGTGAAGTATAGATCGATCTGTCGTTTCTTATTCCCTATAGTAACTTTTAACGCAGAAATGCTAATTTTTTGAACAGCAATCTAGCGGCATAAGAAGCCGTCTTCATTCTAAGAAGTTTTATAGGCGTTCCTATCCGCCGATCGAAATGGCACAAAAGGCGAAAAAGTCTCCCGCTGCCTATTTGAAAGCGCAAGGTAAAACCCGATTGAGAATGTGGGCTAAGTCTCGCGTCGCCGATCGCGCCGTGAAGGTACTCTTTAAAAAGCTGCAAGCTGCCTATAAAGCGCGATAATTGATAAGGTAGGCTTATTGCCTACCTCCTAGTTTTGCCAAGTAGGAAAAAATTGAATTTCCGGGTTTTACTGCTTGGTCGGTCAAACAAGGCGTTATCCACGTTCAACCGCCGTTAGAAGTGATGAAAAATATTGTTGCGGTGCGCCTTCATTTAGATGCAGCTAACGAGGAAAATGGAGCGCTTCGAGTCATTCCTGGATCTCATCACTCAGGAATTTTAACTCAAAATCAAATCGAACAAATCAAAAATAATCTAGTGCGATCGCCTGTGAGGTTAATGCAGGGGATATCCTGTTTATGAGTCCGCTTCTAGTGCATTCTTCTCGAAAAGCTATCAAACTAAGCGATCGCAGAACGATTCATTTAGAATATTTTTTCGGTCAATTACCAGATCGCCTAAGCTTCTACCGTAGCTAACTAATTGTTATTCTCACCACTTGCCACAAAATCTACTCCCACCGAAGGAAAGGGCTTGTTGTCACTGCGATTCTTGGGATATTATAGAGATATATATGTGTAGAAATGTAAAGTTATCGGACAATTGCTGAAGTTGTCTTTATTATGCAAGCGATTTCTGCCCCTACTTTCACTCCCATTACCCAAAGAGTACAAACTTCTTTGAAAATTATTGCTCTTGGCGATAGCCTAATCTATGGATTTGGCGATCCTGTAGGTGGAGGTTGGATAGAAAGACTCCGAAGACAATGGATGTCAGAAGAGTCGGGTCACATTTTATATAATTTAGGGATTAGGGGCGATCGCGTCGCTCAAGTATCCGAAAGACTCGAACAAGAATTTCGCCATCGGGGAGAGTTGCGCAACAAAGTTCCCAATTTAATTATCCTCTCGGTTGGCGTGAACGATTCAGCGCGTTTAGGTCGTCCCGACGGTCGTTGCTTTACAGACTTTGACTTATTTCAAGAAGAAATAACGAATCTCCTGAAGCAATCGCGGCAACTTTGTCCGGTTCTTTTTGTGGGGATGGTTCCTGTAAATGAGGCAAAAATGCCATTTTTAGATTGTTTGTATTTCAATCATCAAGATCAATATCGCTACAAAGAATTTACCAAACAAGCTTGTAAATCCTTAGAGATTCCCTATTTAGATATTTTCGATCGCTGGATGAAGAGAGGGAATGATTGGATGCGATCGCGTTTGAGTTCCGATGGACTTCACCCCAATCCCCAAGGTTATGAGTCATTATTGGAAGATATACTTGACTGGAAACCCATTGCACAATTAAATTACTGATTTAGGCAGACTTTCGCCCTCTTTTAAGATATTAGCCAAGCTGACGCGATAACAAAAATAATATCGCGATTGGTATTTTGACGCACGCCCCAAAGCGCGTAGTACCATATTTTTTAAATAAAAAGCTTTAAGAATTTAACGAAACCCAACTAAACATAAATAGGCGTTGGGTTTCACTATCGTTCAACCCAAACTACAATTTAAAATGCAAATTGGTATAAGCTTTCCGCTTCATCTCCTGTAAAGTTATGTCCAAGATCGATTTAAATCACGTTTTAGCTAGTGAGTTTTCTTTAAACCCCAAACAAGTAACAAACGTTCTCGAATTATTAGCAGAAGGCGCTACTATTCCTTTTATTGCTCGCTATCGCAAAGAAAAGACGGGTTCTCTCGATGAAGTGCAATTGCGAGATCTAGCAGAACGCTTTAACTATCTTACTGAATTAGAGCAACGCAAAGATACAATACTAGAAGCGATCGCGGCTCAAGATAAACTGACTGACGCACTCAAGAGTCAGATTGAAACCTGCACTAATAAAACAGAATTAGAAGACCTCTATCTCCCTTACAAACCCAAACGACGCACGAGAGCAACCGTAGCAAAAGAAGCAGGATTAGAACCGTTAGCCACCTTTATCGAATCTCTCAATCGTCCCAATGTTACCCCCAAATCCCTAGAAGCGGAAGCGGCTAAATATCTATCCCCAGAAAAGGGAATGGCAACGCCAGAAGATGCGCTCAAAGGAGCTTCTGATATCTTAGCCGAGCAAGTTTCCGAAAAAGCAGCATTACGCGCTTATTTACGGGATTTTATTTTTAATTCGGGACGGCTCGTATCGTATATCAAAGCCGATTATCCTGAAGGAACTACTAAATTCGAGTTATATCGAAATTATCAAATTAGTATTCGTCAAATTGCCGCACACAATCTATTGGCGCTATATCGGGGAGAAGAGGAAAGAATTCTTTCATTAGACATTGCATTTGATGAGGAATCAGCAATTTCTTATTTAGAAAAGCAGGAAATTCAATCGAAAAATCCCGCGATTAAGAATTTCTACGGGGAAATGCTCAAAGATGCCTTTAATCGCTTGCTAAAACCTTCTTTAGTTCGAGAAGTTCGCTCGGATCGCAAACAATGGGGGGATCTAGAATCCATTAAAACCTTTGAAGAGAATCTTCGCAATCTTTTATTATCTCCTCCAGCGGGAATGAAACCCACCTTGGGGATAGATCCAGGATTCCGCACGGGTTGTAAAGTTGCCGTACTCTCTTCAACCGGACAATTTTTGGAATACCAAACGATTTTTCCTCATTTTGGAGCTAACGAACGAATGCAAGCTAGCAAAACGCTCCATCAGCTTATCAATAAGTATAATATCGAACTCATCGCGATCGGAAATGGCACGGCTTCGCGAGAAACCGATGAGTTTGTGGCAGAAGTTTTAAAAACCTTGGACAAAAAACCGATTAAAGTTATCGTCAACGAATCGGGTGCTTCGGTTTATTCGGCGAGTGAAGTAGCAAGGGCAGAGTTTCCAGACCTTGATGTTACCATTCGAGGAGCCATTAGTATTGGCAGACGCTTACAAGACCCGTTGGCGGAGTTAGTTAAAATCGATCCAAAATCCATCGGAGTCGGACAGTATCAACACGATGTCGAACAAAAACTCCTCAAACAAAAATTAGCCGAGACAGTCGAAAGCTGCGTCAATTACGTCGGAGTCGATCTTAATACTGCCTCGAAAGAGTTGTTGATTTATGTATCTGGGATTACGCCCACGATCGCCAATAATATTGTCGCTTATCGCGATCGCAATGGAGCATTTCGCGATCGCCAAGAACTTTTACAAGTCCCCAAACTCGGCCCAAAAGCTTTTCAATTAGCAGCGGGTTTCTTACGCATTCGCGATGGCAATAACCCTCTAGATAATACCGCAGTTCATCCCGAAAGTTACTCGGTTGCCCGCGCGATCGCAACATCAATTGGCGTTTCTCTCGACCGAATTACGCGCGCGAATGTGCAACTTAAATCTCTCGATCTCAAGCAATTTGTCACTGAAACGATTGGTTTACCGACTCTATCTGATGTAGTTAAAGAGTTAGAAAAACCTGGACGAGATCCAAGGGCTGAGTTTAAGTATGCCACTTTCCAAGAAGGAGTCAAAGAAATCAGCGATCTTAAGGTGGGAATGCAATTAGAAGGAATTGTTACTAATGTCGCTAATTTTGGTGCTTTTGTCGATATTGGCGTGCATCAGGATGGTTTAGTGCATATTTCTCAACTTTGCGATCGCTTTGTCAAAGATCCCAAGGAAATCGTCCGCGTGGGACAAGTGGTAAAGGTGCGCGTTTTGGAGATAAATGAGAAGTTGAAGCGGATTAGTTTATCGATGAAAAGCTAACAAAGCCATATAACTTCACTGTTGAGCAAAAATAGTAACACAGTACCGCCATCATGAATAAGCCAGGGCTATTTATTGTAACCGGGCGACCAGGATCTGGGAAAACTACATTAGCTCATATTCTTGCTAAAAAAGTAGGATGCCCCGCCATTTGTCGCGATGAAATCAAAGAAGGGTTTGTCAATACGATGAATAGCAGTCATGAATCTCTCGGCAATAATGTAAACAAAGAAATATATGACATATTCTTTGGCGTGCTTAATTACCTGATTTCTAATAAGATATCGATTGTTGCTGAAGCAGCATTTCAGCACAAGCTATGGTTACCCCAATTAGAACCATTAATTGATAAATCGCGAATGCGAATAATTGTATGCACAATCGATCGCAATTTAGCCAGATCGCGATTTATACAACGGGGTTTATCCGATCCCAATCGGATTCGATTTCATGGCGATAAAGGTATCCGCGCAGCAATAAATGGCAATGAAATGCCTATTGGCGATTATCCCTCTTTTGTCACTCTCCGAAATCAATTCATAATAAATAAGTTAGTTTACCCAGAAGAATAAAAGGGTTGAAATTGATTCATGCTCTCAATAAGCTGATGAAATCCCAGCAATAAACGACG
>JAAUUT010000035.1 GCA_012031035.1 Candidatus Altimarinota bacterium
AGCGGTTCGGGTGATTGAGTTCTCTTGCTGGCGGGTTGGGCATGATTATCTTGCTGGCGGAGAAGGCAATGATTATCTCTATGACAGAGAGGACAATTTTTCTGCTGTTGTTCCAGAGGGTAACGATACTCTAGATGGCGGGTTGGGCGATGATTATCTTGCTGGCGGGTTGGGTAACGATACTCTCGATGGCGGGTTGGGCAAGGATACACTCTTTGGCTATGAGGGCAACGATATTCTGATTGGCGGGGCGGGAGCCGACCGTTTCGACTTCTTTGATCCCATTCAAGAAATCAATCGCATTACTGATTTTAGTGTCGTCGATGACACGATAACGATCTTGTCATCGGGGTTTGGGTTTTCTGCAAGTGTAGCTAATCGAGTGCTTGCTCAGTCAGCTTTTCACCTTGGCATCGGCGCAACTGATGCTGATGACCGCTTCATCTACAACTCGGTTAATGGGTCTTTATTCTTCGATGCTGATGGTCTTGGTGGGGTCAACCAAATCCAAATAGCCATTCTCAGTACTGGATTGGCGATGACCAATCTCGATATTTTTATCGTACATTCGTGAATGCGTAATGCTAAAAAGCTTAAAATAGCGAGGTAAAACGAGTCGTGTTTAGATAGAAGACTTTTGCATTTAAGATAAAACCTCGATTGCGCGTTCTTTTTGAGGATCGGCTCCTTGGGAGTAAGGTAAAGGAGAAGGTACGATAATATCTGGAGTAACGCCTTTTCCCTCCAATCTTTGTCCATCAACCAACACATCAGCTACCGCTAAATAAAGTAAGCTACCATCTTTCATCAAAAACGGACGACCAGCAACCACATATCCTGCTGTTCGAGAACCAATTACCTCGCCAATCTTATATCTCTGAAAACCAAAAGCAAGAATTTCTTTAGCGCTTCGGGTTCCCTCATTAACGAGTGCGACTACTGGTTTTTCCCAATCGAAACTAAACTCGTTACGCTTGCGATCGCGGGTAATACTTGTAATATTCGGACTTTTTCCCGTAAATAGACCGAGATAACCCATATCTACGCCACCCCATCCGTCACGCAAATCTAAAATTAACTTATCTGCTTCTCTAAGGCGACCGTAACTCAGTTCTTCTTCAAATTGTCTTAAATCTTTATCGCCGTCTACTCGCGACCAGATGTGAATATAGCCTATTTTCTGGTTATCTCTTTCAATTATCTCGACGCTAGCTTTTTGTGCTTCTAAAAACATCTGCGTAGTATCATAGATTTTTGGTGCGATCGCGATTTCTTTTTGCTCGTTGCGCTCGCCTTTGGCGGTACGCGGAGCGTAATCGCGTCTAACTAGTAATTTAACTTCTTGTCCCGCTTTATTCTTAAATGAATCTATCGGTTGATAAGATTCCCCATCAGCTTCTAATATTTCATCTCCTACCATCAATCCTGCCTTATCTGCTGGACTATTGTCTAAGATGGCGTTGACAAAAGTTTTTCCCTCAATTTCCTTAGTAAATGCCCCAATCCCACTATATTCCAGCTTGCCATTAGGAAGGTATTGTTTGACTTCTCGTTGAAGTTCGTTAAATCCGGCAAAAATGCCTAAAATTTGATAATAAGCGGGTTCTGCTTGCGTATAGAAGCGAGTATGAGATGTTTTCAACTCTGCAAGCATCTGATTGATAACAATGGCGACTTCTTCGGTAGATTTAGCTTGTTCTACTTGGGGTTCGTACTTGTTCTTCATCGCCTTCCAGTTAACGCCATTGAAGTTGGAATCGTAGAAGTTTTCGTCAACTGTCTTCCAAACTTCGTCAAACAAATCGGAGGGAGATTCTTTGGAAATGGACATTAGCGGCGACAAGCAACTTAGTAGCAGCCAAGTACAAAAGGCAATAAGGGTAATTTTTGCCAAGCGGTTTAGTTGAGGAAAGCGATGCCCCTTTAGGGTCGCTTCGCGAACGCTTCTCCAACGCGATAACATAACGAGCGATACCTTTTCAAAATTCAGACTTGAGAATTGGGCAGTTAGTTCAAAAAATTTGTTGAACTAAGACTGCGATTATAAATTGTCAGACATCTACAAAATGAATAAAAATTTAATCTGCCAGTAATTTTTAACTCGATCGCAAGATGTTATGTGTCAGAGTTAGCAGATAATCTCTTAAGATAGTTTTTAAATTTCTTTAGTTAGATTGCTAAATCTTGATTTTTTAAACGTTTTTCTATAATTAATCTTGAAATATTCTCATGCCTGTTCATCATAAATCCCAAAATCGAACTACATCATCGCCTGAAAATCATCGTTGGGGGAACCTATATCAACTCAGCCATCTTAAAAAGATTGCAATTATTAGTATTCTAATTGCCTTGGGGATAGGGCTGGCATTGGTTAATCCGTTGAAATCAATAAATACAGGACGTTTCGTATCGAATTCCGTTTCTCAAGAAAGCGATTCTCCTTTGGAGACGCTACGCGAACGCTCTCAATCATCCCAACCATTTAAATCTGTCCCAGCCTTATATGACGCTCCCGAACAGGCGAGTAACAGCAAAGTCGGTCGTCCTTTAAGCGAAGCAGAAAAACAAGCGATCGCACAAATCTTGAGAGTTAATCCACCAGCAACACCACCGCTAAGATTTGAACAAACGCCTAAATTTATTTTGCACGATACATCCGGCGAACTAAGCGACGAGGCTATTTACAACCTAACCCAGCAATCGCGAGGGCCTTTGGGATTGGGAATTGCTGCGTTTGTTAGCAGAGACGGAAAAGTAACGCTAGCGCGATCTTTTTTCGACCCGCGCCGTCCGACAGCAACCGTTTACGAAAAAAGCGCCGATATTCTCTCCGAAACTGCTCGCAATCAGGAAATTCGACGAGTCTGGCAATCAACTGAAGCCTTATTGAAACAAGCTACTCTTAACCAAGCGGTTGCAGGACTCAATCTAAACGTTTCGCTAGTTAATCGAGCCGCCATCTGGCTTAACGCGCCTTCTGAGCGGGCTTTTGAAGCCATGCGATCGCAGACGAATCTTGATGGAGGAAAGACAACAGGAATTTGGGCAATTTCTAATATCTGCGATAACGTTTTAATGGATCGCGATCGGGCTGTGCGGATGGCGAGTTCGCCTCAAACCGCAAAAACGCTGCAAACTTCTTGTCAAAAACTTAACTCTGTGCTGAGTGAAACTCGCAAGCGAGTCGCTTCATCGGTTCATGTTGAAATAAATCAAATGCGAGGTTCAGAATGCTATACATCAAACGCTCAAGTAAGAGCCTATAATGCCCAAGTAGCAGCTAGTGCCAGAATTGGGGCTAATAGCATTGTTCCCTTGCAAACCTGGGATCGTCCGGCTTATACTGACGAGCAGTATCAAAAAATCGCCCTTCTCTACCTTCAATCTGCCCTAATTGCAGGTCAGTTTCCCGAAATTACGACTCATTACTGGGTAGACCAAGGAAAATTTGGAAAAATTGGCACGCACTGCGATCCCAGAGGTTTCAATCTGACGCGCCTCTACCAAGAAATTAGCTTATATCTGGGAAATCCCCCCGAAATGCGCTATGGAATCGAACCGCGCTACGGACTTCATCCAGAAAAAGGCGATAATGTTTGGTGGTTAGAAGCTGCTTTAGACGAACTCCCGCCTAGTGCTTTGTAAGCAACTTGGGATCGATCGCGATCGCTTGTCAGTTCGCGAGATAGTACATAGCTACTCTTCAGTACAAGCGTCCATAAAGAGCGTTTTCTTGTGTCTAAATGACTATCATGATAGACATTTGAAGCTGTAATTTATATCCAATTCAACATAGGGGCATAAATTGAATCCTATGCGTTCGATTGGATAAAAATTCGTTTCGATATACAGTCGTAAATTGAAAGTCTTGTTTTGTATGGGCGTTACTGGATTTGAACCAGTGACTCTCTGCTTGTAAGGCAGATACTCTACCGCTGAGTTAAACGCCCGCATAACGTACTTACTTAGTATAACATGATTTTGTTGGATGACAATAGTTTGTCTTCACTAAAAATAGTGTTGGAAATAGGAGGTCATCATTAAACGTAATAATGGACAATTAACAGTTATCAGCGAGCGGTAAAGTACCTTGGTAACTGATAACCGATAACTAGTCACCGATCTATGCCTTCTGGTCGAACTCACGATCGCATTACTTTATGGGGTCTTCCTTGGATAGTTGCTCTAGCTTACCTGCTGACGCGCCAAGGCGAACTAACATTAATCGTTGCAGGGGGTTATTTATTTAGCGCCTTGATGTTTGGCCCCGATTTAGACATTTATTCAGTGCAATACAAACGTTGGGGGATCTTGCGCTGGATTTGGCTGCCTTATCAAAGGTTTTTGAGTCATCGTTCTGGATTTTCTCATGGATTAATTATTGGCACGGCTTTGCGAGTCATTTATTTGTCAGTTTGTATACTTTTAATCGCCATACCAGCAGTTGCGATCGCGCAACT
Organism: Candidatus Altimarinota bacterium; assembly: GCA_012031035.1. Classification (GTDB taxonomy): domain Bacteria; phylum Cyanobacteriota; class Cyanobacteriia; order Cyanobacteriales; family Microcystaceae; genus Hydrococcus. The sequence continues at coordinate 4,461 of JAAUUT010000035.1, forward strand.
TATTGGAGGTTTTAATTGGAATTGGCAGCATTTTGCTCGTCAAGCTATCCAGATAATTGCTCAAGGGTATCAAAAAGAAGCGATCGCCCTAGCAATTGGATTAGAATTGGGAGCGATGAGTCATTCGGTCGGCGATTGGTTGGGTTCTACCTATAAAAAATGGCGAAAACAACGATTGCGCCCTTCCTCTCAACGCAAGAAATCCTCAAAAAAATGAGCCTTTACGACCAAATTTATGCGATCGTTCGCAAAATCCCCTATGGTTGCGTTGCTACCTACGGACAAGTTGCCGAGTTAGCGCAGCTTTACGGTCAAGCTCGTTTAGTAGGATACGCCCTCTTTAAAATTAATGATACTGCATCAGAAATTCCTTGGCATCGAGTCGTTAATGCCAAAGGAGAGATTTCTTATTCTAGTTTGCGATTGGGAGGAGATTATTTACAGCGATCGCTCCTCGAATCTGAAGGCATTGAATTCAACGGGAATGGCAAAATTCACTTATCTCGCTATCAATGGAAAGGTTATTAGTGAATGGGGATTAGCAAATTAAAAAAATTGAGATCTCACTCTCTAGACACAACCTATTGATTTCATATTTTCCTGTGCCATGATTGAAAGAGAGTTGGGGACGAGGAGATAAGGGAGACAAAGGAAAAACTAGTTAAACATCCTTCCTTCTTCCATCTGTCATCTGCCTTCAAAAACTGATAACTGATAACTGAAAGAGGCATGGCAATTTTTGAAACTACAAAAATGGCATTTTCTGCACTGCTAGCTAATAAACTCCGCAGCAGTTTAACGATGGTAGGAATTGCTGTAGGGAATGCATCTGTTATCGCCATGGTAGCAGTAGGCGAGGGAGCCAAACAAATGGCAGCCGAACAATTTGAATCCCTTGGCCCTAAAGTTCTCTATGTCAGTCTTACTTCTCAAAGGATTAGAAGAGTAGTTTCAGAGTCAACTAAACCCTTAGTGCTTCAAGATGCAGAAGCGATCGCAACTCAAGTCCCGACTGTCAGTTCAGTTGCTCCCGAAATCCATGCCAATCAGACAATTTCTTATCTGCAACAAAGTTTTAATAATGGGATCGTAGGAACGACACCTAGCTATTTAGGCGTTCGCAATTTTCAAATGGCACAAGGTCGATTTCTGAGTGAAGTTGATTTGCGACGCAATAACCGCGTGGTTATTCTGGGATCTGAAATTGCCGAAAGAATATTTGGGTTGCACAATCCCCTTGGCAAACAGATTCGCATCAAAAATAAAATTTTTCAAGTAGTTGGCGTATTAGCGCCTAAAGGGTTGCTATTTGGGTCAAACCAAGACGACAAAATCGTTGTCCCTTTAACTACTATGTCTAATCAATTATTAGGTCGCACGTCTCCCTATGGCATTCCCCTGACAACTATCGCTATTTCGGCAAGAGATAAAAATAGCGTTGATTCGGCACAGTTTCAGGTAGCTAATTTGATGCGATTGCGACATCAAGCTCGAAAAGAAGACGAATTGCGCATTTATCCCCAAAAAGCACTGATGGATACGGCACAAGAAACCGATCGCGGTTTGACGATGATGCTAGCTGCGATTGCAGGGGTTTCTTTATTCGTCGGCGGTATCGGTGTTATGAATATTATGTTAGTCTCAGTTACGGAACGCACTCAAGAAATTGGCTTGCGAAAAGCGATTGGGGCAAGAGAACGCGATATTCTCCTACAATTCTTAATCGAAGCTACTATCTTAGCAACCGTAGGAGGAGTGGCAGGAGTCGCGTTGGGAGTGAGCGGAATTAGCATTACCAGTGCAATTTCCCCCTTATACACGAGCCTCTCGCCGATTTCTATGGTTGCCGCGATCGCGGTTTCTGGTGGCATCGGGCTGTTTTTTGGCGTAGTACCTGCTAAACGCGCGGCTAAACTCGATCCCATCGTTGCCTTGAGAAATTCTTAAGCTGTCACGTATTCGCTCTTCCTGTACGCCAAAATTATTTTAGGATTTATAAATGATATCTATTTTGCAATAGTGCCTACAATGTAAGGGGTTTGCTTCGCTACCGCTAAAGGGAGCGTGCGCGTCGGTTCCGTAATCACTGATTACTGCGATCGCTTAATTACATCTAAAGATAGTTTTTCTGTATTTTCTGCTGGGTTAGTGTTAAAAATTCTCAAAGATTGTTAATTAGATTAAAGGTTTCTCTTTTTAATGTTTGACAAAAGGACGAGCGGCATTTTATTGCATCCAACCTGTTTTCCCAGTCGTTTTGGGATTGGAGATTTAGGAAACGAAGCGTATCGTTTCATTGATTTTCTAGCCGATGGTTTGCAGCAAGTGTGGCAGATTCTCCCTTTAGGGCCGACAGGCTACGGAAATTCGCCTTATTTGTGCTATTCGGCATTAGCAGGCAACCCACTTTTGATTAGCCCCGAAAAACTAGTAGAAGATGAATTGCTAAGCGAAGAAGATTTTGCTGGGTTGCCAGATTTTCCGTTGGATTCGGTGGACTTTGAATTAGTGGTTCAAACTAAGATGCCACTTCTAAAAAAAGCGTGCGAAAATTTTAAGCAACAAGCATCAGAGGAATTGCAAGAAGAATTTAAGCAATTCTGCGATCGCGCTTCTGATTGGTTAGAGGATTATGCCCTATTCATGTCCCTAAAAGAAGTCTTCGAGGGAGAGAGTTGGAACAATTGGCATAAAGAAATTGCTAAACGAAAACCCGATGCGATCGCCAAATGGCAAAACCAATTAAAAGAACCAATCTTCTCTCAAAAATTTCTACAATTTCAGTTTTTTCGTCAATGGAATAGCTTAAAAGAATATGCTAACGAAAAACAAATTAGCATCTTTGGTGATATTCCCATTTACGTTGCTCACGACAGCGTAGACGTGTGGGCAAATCCAGATCTTTTTTGTCTTGACGAAGAAACTGGAGAAGCGGCTTTCATGGCTGGGGTTCCGCCGGATTATTTCAGCGCGACCGGACAATTGTGGGGAAATCCCGTTTATAACTGGGAAAAACACCAACGAACTAACTTTGCTTGGTGGATGCGACGAGTCGAGGCGATTTTAGAGTATGTCGATATCATTCGTATCGATCATTTTCGTGGTTTTGAAGCATTCTGGGCCGTTCCACAAGGCGAAGAAACTGCCATTGATGGAGAATGGATAGAAGCGCCGGGAGAAGCCTTCTTTACGCTACTCAAACAAAAATTGGGCAAATTACCAATTATTGCCGAAGATTTGGGCGTAATTACCCCAGAAGTCGAAGCCTTGCGCGATAATTACGGCTTTCCAGGTATGAAAATCCTACAATTTGCTTTCGATAGCGATCGCGCCAATCCTTTTTTACCGTTTAATTTCATCAATCGCAATTGCATCGTTTATACAGGCACTCACGATAACGATACAACAGTGGGATGGTTTAGTATCAGAACCCCCGAAGAACAAGCGCGAGTCATCGATTACTTAGGTTGCGTTTGTCCAGAAGGGATTCACTGGAGTTTAATTCGCCTCGCCCTTAGTTCGGTTGCTAATGGGGCAATTTTTCCTTTCCAAGATCTCTTAGCTTTGGGTAGCGATGCACGAATGAATACCCCTAGCGTAGCCGATGGAAACTGGGGCTGGCGCTATCGTAGCGAAGCGATTAACGCAGAAGTTAGTACCCATCTGCAATTTTTGACGCATTTATATGGTCGCGCGCCGTATTAAGTCAGTGACCAGTAGGGACGAATAGTTATTCATTCATCCCTACTCTCGATCTACTTCAGCCAAGCGAGCAACATCATAATATAGCGATTTGTCGCAGAATGCGCGGATAGGTTGGTGTTAAATCTGGCTTGCGAACAAAAATAGCTGAAATTCAAATCAGTGCTAGCTTTACCATGTTCCTACTTTTATATAAATCAATCGCACCTACTCAGCTTCAAGATTGTCATAATTTATAGACTTTAATTAATATCTCCTAACATTTGCCTTCAGTTTAATTAAGCGTTATTTAGTCTAAACGAGAGCTTGCAATTGCTTGGCTGCTTCATTAAGTTGCTGGGTACTGACTTTGACTTGGCTGATACCAGTAACGGTTTCTCTTGAACCTGAGTTAATCGCGTTTATGGCTGAGAGGATTTCTTGTACGGCAACAGCTTGCTGTTTGGCACTTAGAGAAATCTGTTGGTTGTTAACGAAGACATTATTGACGGCATCAGTTACAGTTACGAAGGTTTCGGCAGTTTCTTGAGCGAGTTTGATACTGGTATCAGTCTTTTTAGTGCCTTCATCTGTTACCATTACAGTGCTATTCATGGAAGCTTGTAAATCTGTCACTAAAGCATTAATTTTCTCTGTCGATTTTTTGCTTTCGTCGGCAAGTTTGCGAATTTCACTGGCTACGACACTAAAACCTTTGCCTTGTTCTCCTGCTCTAGCGGCTTCTACAGCAGCATTGAGAGCAAGCATATTAGTTTGGTTGGCAATGTCTCCCACTAGATCGGAAATATTAGTAATTTGTCCGGTCTGCTCGCTCAGACGCATAATCTGTTCGGCGATCGCTCTAACTTGTTCTTTCAGGGAACTCATCCCTTGCATCGTTTGCTGTACTGTTTTAGTGCCTGCTTCTGCCAAATCTAAAACCTGACGCGCACCAGATGCGGAACTTTCTGCTTGTTCTGCTGATTGACGCGATGAAGCGCCTAATTCATCTATTGTCGTACTAGTTTCGTTTACTGAAGTGGCTTGCTGAGTAATGGTGCGTTCTTGCTGCTCGACGGTAGCAGCAATTTCGTTGGCAGAACTGGCAATCTTATTGGTTGTTCGTGCAATAATCCTACTGATGACCGATGCAATCCAAAGACCCAGTGCTATTGAAGCACCAGTAGAAATTAAACTTGCTAAAATAACAATGATGTTAAGACTATCAAGAGCAGATTGTTCTTTTTGAATTCTTTCTTCAAGGGTTTCTTCTTCTCTTTTCTCGAACGCCTCAACTAGTTCTTCAAGTTCTTCAGCTAAGTCTCGCCCTTCTCCCCTTGCCCAAATAGCCGTCGCTTCTGCTTTTTTGCCTTGATTTACCAGATTGATTAGGTTTTCATTATAAGTAATAATTTCTTGACCTAAAGAAATCATCTTGTTTAGAGTCGCTAGCTGTTGTTCGTCTCTAACTTTCTGTTTTAAATTATCAGCAAGCTCAAGAAACTCGGCTTTTTCTTCTTGATATGTCGTGAAAGAAGTCTCATTTTTAGCAATTAGATAACCGCGAGCCGATTTCTGGATATGTGATATCTCAAATGCCATATCTTTAATTTCATCAAGAATGTCATGAGAATTTTCTGTTAAGGTAAACTTCTGTTTGACAGTATTAACGTTAACTATTACAAGTCCAGTTACAAGTAACGACATTGCGATCGGGATAGAATAGCCGCTAAGAATACGTCCTCTAAGCTTAAGCTTGTTCAACATTGAGATTTTTCGTTTTTTATTGAATTAATTAACTAAATTATATTAGCTCGAATTTATCGATCGAGTAACAATCGATATGCTGGAGAGGAAAATCGCAACAAGAGAAAGAAGAAATCAGAAAACTGTTCAGATCTAAATGAAAGGTCAAGAAAGGCTGATAAAAGCTATTTTACAGATACAAGGTCGATTTAGTGAAGCGATCTAAATATTAATCTTCAATTTTTTTTGAACGCGCAAGAAAACCGGAAAACTTATTGACAAAAAATGAAAATATGATTATCGTCTGATGACCAAATCGGAATTGAGCGTTAAAGTTAGGTCAGAATTAGGGTCGATAGAAATAAGCTCGGCTTCGCCATCTCCTAAAACCCATCCAGCCAAAGCCCCCAATCCCGCACCTCCGAGAACTTCTTCAGTGGCGATCGCCCGATCGCCAAGAATAGCAGAAATCACCGCAGCAGCAGCACCGCCGATCGCAGCGCCTTTTAAAATATCGCCGACCCCTGCGCCTTCTTCTACGATTTCAGTTCTCGTTATCACATCTGAGGTCGCATCTATCGATTTTTCTCGAATCGTTTCGCCATCTTCTTTGATAACGAGTGTTTCGGCGACAAACTGCGAACCTTCCTCAGACTTAACAGGTTGAATTTCGCCGACAATCTCACTCCCGTAAGGAATAATAATATCGCCGTTGCGGTTTCTGATATTGGCAGCGACTTCTAAGGTCACAGGAACGGTTTCATCTTTAGTGACGAGTATTTTTTCAGCTTCGTCGTACATGACGGGAATTTCGGTTCCTTCAGGTACGATCGCCCGACGAGAAAAGGTACGATCGCGATCGTTACGCTCTCGCTCTCTTGAAGGAAACAGTTGCGCCGACGCAGGCGCTAATGAGAAAATAGGCAAAATCGCAGTAGAACTCATCAACAAAGCGACGAGCATAGCGGTTTTAGCGTGAGAGTTGCGTTTTCGCTCAAACATATAAAAAGAGCCTCCTTGCTCTCTCTTTGGTAATTAAAGAAAGGACATCTTATCGCGATCGCAAGTTTCCGATCGCAACTAATCCTCATAATTCAGTTATAGCTTAGCGATTGCAAGAAAAAAGTTAATCGCCTGGTTGATAGAGTCTGCCAAGACGACGATCGGCATTAATTTCAACAACGAGATCGACTAAATTAGGATTTTTAGTTAAAGGAGTAATAAATAGTTCGGGATGAAGCGATCGCCAAAAATATTCTACAAAGCAATCGATTTCATCCTCGCTCATGACTTCTTTTCCCGAAGCCACCTTCAATTTTTGTTCTGCTTCTTTTCGCCACTGTTTGCTCAGTCGATAGTCAACCGGACAAAGGACAATTAAGCGATCCAATCGTTCCCACAAAGGTAAATATTCCTTTAATCGTTCGTTAGTATCCTTCGCAAATTGTTTATCTTCTGGCGTAATAATCGGCGCTGGCGGGTTCTCAAAAACACTTTCATCTACAGGGATAGCACCAACAAACCAACCTTCAAAAAGAACCAGATCGACTTGATTCGCGGGTGCGGGTGCTATTCTATCTCCCGCACCATTCCATAACGATTTATCGAAACGAGGGATTAAAATAGGCTCGGCGCAATCGCATTGACAAACTCTATCTAAAAGTTCTATTCCTAACGTTACATCGTGAGTTCCAGGCGGCCCTCGCCATTTGAGTCTAGGATCTTCTTCTAGGAGTTTTTGTCGATCTGCATAGGTTTTATACAAATCGTCGATGGATACGCCTATGGTGTTACAACCCAGATGGCGAAGAATCAAAATCAATACTTGCGCAAGGGTCGTTTTTCCCGTTCCCTGCCCTCCTAAGATTCCTTGTATCAAAGGACGTTTTAACTTGCTTCTCTCCTCTGCAAGCTGCATGGCTAAAGGCAACCACAACTGCCAGAGAGTTGTTAGGATAGTATCGATTTGCTTAAAACCGGATTTTTGACATAACTGTATTACCTCATCGTCAACTTGCAAAAAAAGACGAGATCGCGCTTCGATCTTTTCCAATCCATTTTCTTTCGTAACATTGAAGGCTTTGGCACGTTGAGGTATGGCCATTTCCTCACTCAGGAGGTATTGCCATTGTTTTGAAGTGGGTTGCTCTCCTCTAATCCAACTCTGTAGAACGGTTACGATATCTGCATTCATTCAACTTCGCGATCGCTCCTCGTATTAATCTCTAGCGTAGCTTAACTCGATAAAAATGCGGATAATAGGACAACAGTTGCCAAAACTTACAAAATTGCGTAGTATATATATTACAAAGCTAAAATGCTACTTAAAATATTGTTGAAAGTATTTACTCGAAAAGTATTGGCACTCATAACGTTAAGACCGCTTGAAATTAAACCTTGACAATGCGCATCTATTTATCTCGTTGTCGAGCAAACTAGCTCATCTTTATTGGTTTTAGCTCTGACAACCGAACTCGAACGAACGATAAAACGCATTTTTTATTTCAGCATGGAAGAATTAACCAAAGAAAAAGTGCAATATCTCTCCAGACGAGGATGGCAGCACATCGAGCCGAAGTTAGATATAGATTACTTAGCCAATCTGGGAATGGGAGAAATTATCGAGAGTGGCGGTCAATTTGTTGCCGAACTCCTCGAAGCCATGAGAGAAAGTCCTTTCGGCTGGTTTGGTAGCAAGGGCAAAAAAGCGAGACAAGAAATTATTGAAAAACTGTGTCCTTTAACTGTACTGCCACCCGCTCCCCTTGCCGTTCCGCACATCGAAGCGCAACTCCCGCCGCAGAACTATAATAGCGAAGTTGACAAAGCTTTCGAGCTTCTGGGCATCACGATTATCGATATCGCTCGCCGGAAATTACTCGGCCCTCCTGCTTATCTCGGACAGCTAATCGACGATACAGTTGTGGTACATACCCAACCAGAGCGATTTGACTGGAACGAGAGCGATATCAAAGGAGAGCTAGTCGCGCAATGGCCGCAAGGACAATTGCGGATTGATAAGGATATCCAATGGCAATCTAGCGGTACTGCGATCGTTCAAAATTGGCAATTTTATTCGCATCAATTGCGGCAAATTGCCACGGCTGCCATGAGCGAGATCGGTATAGAAATTAACGGTCGCTCTTATCAAGTCGGTAAGTTGTGTCCTGAATATGCTCTCGATGATTTTCCGGCTTACATTCAAGAAATCTCAGAAAAGCTCCGCTTTTATTTGATAGATAATGGCCCGGTAGAACGATATAACATTTTGATTCAAGGCCCGCCTGGAACGGGCAAAACGCGCTGGGCGCAAAGCTTTGCCGCTCGCGTCCTTTCTCCCCTCGGCTATCTAGTTGCGGTTCTCGACTACGAAGCACTGGAAAATTTTCATCTTCCCGATTACATAGATAAAGTTTGCGTCATTCTTAACGACGCTGACAATCTTTGTCTCGATCGCGAAAGTGCCGAACCAGGGACGACTGAAAAGATCTTAGCTTGGCTCGATGGCAGTCGCGCTGGCTATATTCAACCGCTTTATCTACCCAGACGTAGCTCAATTGTCACTATTCTAACCGCCAACTCGACCGATCGCTGGGACAGTGCTGGTCTTCGTAAAGGACGCATTCACAGTACCCACACATTCGATCGCATTTTGGCTCATTAAAGCGAAGGGTATCAAATCCGTTTATTTGGTCATAATTTATGTAATGCAAGCGTCTTGCTTGCTTTTTATTCTGACCCGATTCGCGAGCAAGATGCTCGTACTACTCGACCGGATTCGATCTGACCATCTGTAGGGGTCTTGCCATTCGCGAGGCGTGGGGGCTGTAAAGACGCGATATATCGCGTCTCTACTTCCGCCCATTGAAGAGGCGCGGGGGGCGAACTTCTTCGCCCCATCAAGCGCCGTCCGCCGTCCCCTACATCAAACGTTCGGCAAATCGCAGTTTAGCCGAGCGAGAGCGAGGATTTTGAGCTTCTTCGTCGCTTTGAGGAATGATTGGCTTTTTGGTAATGACTTTTAATAAGGAAGAGTCGCGCAACCGATGCTTGACGATACGATCTTCTAAACTGTGGAAACTAATTATTCCAATTCTGCCTTCAGAATTGAGCCATTTTGGGGCATTTTCGAGAAATTTTTCTAACGATTCTAATTCTTGATTGACAGCAATGCGCAATGCTTGAAAAACGCGAGTAGCGGGGTTAATTCTACCATAACGATATTTGGCAGGAACGCAACGGGCGATCTCGTTGGCTAGTTCTGTCGTCGTTTGCAAAGGACGTTGTTGGACGATTTGTTTGGCAATGCGTCTTGAGAGCCTTTCTTCCCCATATTCGTAAAATATTTTAGCTAGCTCTACTTCGTCCCAATGATTGATAATCTCTGCGGCGGTTAATGACTGAGTGCGATCCATGCGCATATCTAAATTAGCATTCAGGCGAAAACTAAATCCTCTTTCGGGAAAATCTAATTGTGCAGAACTTACGCCTAAATCTGCTATAATTCCATCAAAACGCTCATTTTGTGGTATGTAATCGGCAAAATTTCCCTGCCAAAACGTTAGTCGCTCCGTGCAGCATTCTGCTAGAGTCGAAGCCGCAGCCGCAATCGCCATGTCGTCGCGATCGATTGCAGTGACTCGCACGTCTGGAAAAGTGTCTAAAATTAAGCGGCTGTGTCCTCCACCGCCAACTGTTGCATCTAAATAATGTCCGCCTGGACGAATATTTAACAAAGAAATTAATTCTCGACTCAAGACGGGAGTATGAACAAAAACAGATGTATTATCTTCTGATGTGTTAGCGATCGTATTCATGTTTAATTAAATAAGATTTACCTACTCCTCCGGCGACCTATCCGCGATCCCTAGCTATGGAACTTCTATTCCTTAAAGTTATTCAGAAAATGAAAGAATCTCCCTGGGGATTTCGCTATCCTAGTATATTGGGCGACTATATCGCATGATCGTTAGTGACTATTCCTCGTTTGATTGGTACAGAGTTTTGGTTCGTTCCCTCATTACTTGCGTTCTCGCAGCCATGAGCATTTTAGGAGGCGCAATTCCCGAATTCTCTTGGCAATCTCCTAAACTAATTTTTGGTTCCTTTGCATGGACTCAAGAGTTTAACGACGAACAAATAAACAAATACGCTAGAGTAGTTTTAGACATCGAAACCCGTCGCCAACAAGCCTATCAACAAATTCAACAAATTATCGGTCAGTCACCCCCAAACATTGTTTGCAATCAACCCGACACGTTTAGAGCGCTTCCTAGAGAAGCTCAGAAAATCGCTGTAGATTATTGTATAAGTTCTAAATCCCTGGTTGAAAAAAGCGGTCTGAGCGTTAGTGATTTTAATTCGATTACTATGAGAATCCGTTCTGATACAGAATTGGAAAGACGCATTCAAAACGAGATGATTCGCATTCGCCAAAAACCCTAAAAAACATTTTTGAACTTTAGAACTGACTTATTGATGCTAACTTTCATCGAACGTCTTTCTCAAGATAACGATCGCGCAGTTCCCTTATTTACTCTATCGCTGACCGCCGAGGAACGTACCCGCAGCCGTCACCGTTTTGAAACGCCCGAAGCACAAGAATTGTTTTTGCGCTTACCAAGAGGTACTGTCCTGCAAAATGGAGATTTATTGAAATCGCAAGACGGAGAGATTATTCAAATTATAGCCAAAGCCGAACCCGTCCTTACTGTCACCGCCCAACATTCCCTAGATTTACTCAAAGCAGCTTATCATCTTGGAAATCGCCACGTTCCTTTAGAAATTGCACCAACTTATTTACGTCTATCTCCTGATAATGTCCTTAAAAAAATGCTAGAACATCTCGGAGTTACCATCATTGAAGAAATCTCCCCTTTTCAGCCAGAAATCGGCGCTTATCACGGTCATAATCATTAATTGGGTTAATATTTTCATAATTCATCATTCATAATTCATCATTCATCATTCCTTTGACGATCGATAACTCTGCCTTGCTACACTTGTTACAGCTTGCCAGTCCTGCGTTACCCGTGGGCGCGTATAGTTATTCTGAAGGATTAGAAAGCTTAGTCGATCGCAAAGTTATAAATAATAAAGAAACCCTAGAAGATTGGATAAAACACGAACTTAGTTACGGTTCGATTCGTATCGAAATAGCAATTATGCTACGAAGTTACCATAGCGTTTGTCAAAACGATTTAGAAACATTAGATAAATGGAATGCTTGGTTATCTGCGGCAAGAGACACCGAAGAATTGCGACAACAGAGTTGGCAAATGGGGCGATCGCTCCTAAAATTGTTTGTCGAGCTACAACCGCAATATAGCACGTTTGCAAGCGCGATCGAGTCCCCTTGTAATTATGCAGTTGCTTTTGGGATTGCTTCTGCTTGTTGGCAGATAGAAGATAGAATAGCTGCGATCGGTTATTTACAAAGTTGGACGGCTAATATAATAAGTGCGGGGGTTAGATTAATTCCACTCGGTCAAACGGCAGGTCAACAAATACTGATTAATTTGCACGATATTATTGTTCGAGTAACGCAAGAGATTTTGTTACTCAAAGATGAAGAATTGGGTAGTTGCAGTTGGGGACTGGCATTAGCTAGTATGACTCATCAAACACAATACACGCGCTTATTTCGCAGTTAGATTTACCACAAAAATTCACCCATGAAACTGACTTCTCTCAACCAACTGCCCGAACAAACGGTTTCTCACAATCGGGCAATTAAGAAAAAAGTAATGCTTAACACGGGAGATTTACCCCATTTAACTAACTTTTCACAAGCAACTTTTTCTCCCGGTCAAGTTGCTAGCGGACATTTTCATCAAGATATGTGTGAAGTGTTTTTTGTCGAAGCAGGAGAAGGAATTATTAAAATTGACGGAAAAACTTATCCATTAGAAAAAGGAAGTTGTGTCGCTGTAGAACCAGGGGAAGTGCATGAAATTGTTAATAACGGTTCTAGTGATTTAATTCTTACCTATTTCGGCATAAAAGTCGAGAGATAAACAGAATTTAGGAGTTCAGTATTGACGCGATATATCGCGTCTTTACAGGAGTTCAGTAGTAGGGGCGAATGGTCGTACTCTGTTCCTCCTGAAAGGAGGAACGGAGGAAAAGAGTTCAGTATTGACTAATTCTTCCTTGTCCCCCTTGTCTCCCTTATCTCCCTTGTCCCCCTTATCTCCCTTGTATAGGCGAAGGACGTTTTATCCCATTAAAATTACATTATCGATGACGTGAATAACGCCATTATCTGCTTCTATATCTGCTGCAATAACGGTTGCATTTTTAACTTCAAAAGCATCCGAACAATCAATCCGAATAGGCGAACCTTCAACAGAAGTTACAGAGTCAACTTTTTCTAAATCTGCTTTCATCAATTTTCCTAGAACGACATGATAGCAGAGAATTCTAGTTAGCTGAGGAATATTTTGCACGAGAGTTGTTATCGTTCCAGGAGGTAATTTAGCAAACGCTTCATCAGTAGGTGCAAAAACAGTAAAGGGGCCGGGACTTTTGAGGGTGTCTACAAGATTAGCTGCTGTCACAGCAGTCACTAGGGTTTTGAAATTGTCAGCGCCTACTGCAATATCTACAATGTCAGCCATAAGGGATTATTTGTCGATTAAATCTAGTCATTTAAAATCATAAACCGCGATCGCGCCTGGTTTGGCAATTATCCCATCGCAACGTTTAAACCATAAGCTTTTTATATGTCCAAGATAAAACCATTCCCTATTTTTGAACGTCAGTTACGCGCCAACTCAGTTTCAGGTTAACCCAGAAATTCCAAACGGTAACGATCGCGATCGCCATCAATTTTGCTATATATTCATTAATCCCAAACACGTTAAACAGCAAATTCACAATCAATGTCTGCAAAATTATCCCAGCAAGACAAATGATATTGAATTTGATTAACCGTTTGATTCGCTGACGCTTGCCAGGTTGTCTGCGAGATACATCTCCAAACGTCCAAAAATCGTTCCACAGAAAATTATTAATGATGGCGACTTCCGCCGAGAACATCGTGCTGCGAGTCAGTCCGAACCCTAAAACCGTCCTCAATAAGTAAAATACCCCCATATCCACAAATACGCCACTAAATCCAACGACTCCAAAGCGGAAAAATCGCTTTACGGGCCACAGAGACAGGCGCAATCTGAGTAAGTGTTGGATATACTCTATGTATTGTTTCCAAGTAACCTTACTTTCTCCTGCTTCGCGCTCCCGAAATACGTAACCCGCCTCAGCAATCCAGCGAATTTTCCCCCTTGCAGCTACCTCAATGAGAATTTTATAACCCACCGGACTCAAGGATGCACCAATCATGGCGCTGCGACGTACCATGAAATAACCGCTCATCGGGTCTGACAGGCGACCGATCACTTCGGGGAGAATTATCAATCCTAGCATTTGCGCGCCGCGAGACAAAAATCGTCGCACCGCACTCCATTCGCTCACCCCACCGCCTTCGACGTGACGACTAGCTAAGGCTAAATCTGCTCCTCTTTCCATTTCCTGTAAGAGTTGTAGGAGGACTTCTGGCGGATGTTGCAAGTCGGCATCGATTACGCCTAAAATTTCTCCTCTAGCGACTTGCCATCCCCGCACGACTGCGGTGGAGAGTCCTTTTTCAGATTGTCGGCGCATGACTCGCAGTTGGGGATAATCTGGGAGCAATTCTTGAGCGACTTTCCAAGTAAGGTCGGGACTGTTATCATCGACAACAATTAATTCATATTGTCCGGGTATATAGCCATCGAGTAAGTCGCTAAGAATTTGAACAATTTTTTGAATATTTTGACTTTCTTTATAAGTCGGAAGAACTAGAGAAAATTTGAGTGGTTCTTGTCCGACGCTATCTATAAAATAAGGTTGTGCGGGAATTTGTAAAGCACCAGAGGGAACGGGTAAAAGAGAGTCATTCATTAGTTAATTAGCAGTTAAAAATATTAGTTAGTGTCTTGTTCGTAAAGCGTTAAATTAAAATTATCTAGCTCCCACGTGCCGATGAGCGGTAAGGTTTTTTCTAGCTGATATCGACCTTCTAAAAGTTGTTGAATTTGCTGTTTTTGTTCTGGCGTAGTGGGTTTTCCCCAAACGGGTCTAGAACTTTCTAGCCAGAGAATTCGTCGATCGCGATCGCCGCTAGATGCTAAAGTCTTTTGCAGTGCGGGAATGAGTTTGTCCGATGGCTGCGCCAGTAGCATCACTGGTGCAGTTGGGGGTAAATAGTATGCTAAACGCAAAACATGACCCCACGCAAAAGAATTCATGACGATTAAAGTTTGTGCGTTTGGTTTCTGTTCAATTATGTCTGCTATTTCGTGAAACATCCAGCGATGGCGAAGGCTGAAATCGGCGCTACTAATCCCTAAATATAAGATTAACAGGGAGATCGCCGCGATTTTTTGCCATTTTTTTGTCGCTCGTTCGATCCAAACAACTAATAATAATAAACAACCAGGAAGCACAAAAATAACCGATCGCCCCCACCCAAAACCCAAGGTAAACTTTTTGGTAATAATGTCGATGCTTAGCATGAGCAATAGGGGAAGGACTCCCAAGCATAAGACAATTCCTAACGTTTGACGCTGGTTATTCTTCCAAAGACCGATACTACAGGCGATTAGTAGCGCGATCGCAATGATTCCAGCAATTGTGGCTAATATAGGGGGGATACTGCTCGCCCAATCCCCTAAAATTAAATGGATGCCTAATGTTTGTGTTACTTCTTGCAGGTGTTGCGACATGGCTTGCAGCCAATTGCTAGAAGCCGAAAATCTTCCTAAATCGGCATTATTTAGTTGTTGGCGAGTTCCCCACAATATCCAGGGGACGTTAATTAAAATCCCCCCTCCAAAACAGAGTCCGTATTGCCACCAGCGCCGCTTGTCCAACCACAATACTAAAATTCCCATCGCGACTAACAAACAGGCGAAGTAATAAAATGTCATCAATCCCCCTCGATCGCGACAATTAAAACGAGACTCCAAAGCCATCTTTTTTTGACTTTTTCTGAGGAAGGTTGCGTATTTAGATAAATTAGTTCGATTAACGCCCAAAAGCTCAAAATTGTCCAAAAAACTAGCGAACCATACATCCGTACATTCAGAGAATGAAACAGATAAAACGGGTTTAATCCTAATACAGCAGCGAACAGCAAACCGCCGCGATGACCGATTAAACAACGACCCAAACCATAGGCGCTTCCTATTGCTCCCAGACTGAATAAAGCGACTAAACTGCGCATTGCTATTTCTGAGTTGCCAAATAAGCGCAGCCAAATATATTGTCCGATGAAAAATAGCGGGGGATGAGGTTCGGCAATGAGTCCTTTAAGGAAATTGACAGTTGTGGTTAAAAAATCGCCAAATTCTTTTTCTAGGGGTAAATTTAGCAGGGGAAGATAACTTGATATTAGGACAGGTGTTTCGGTAGGATCGTCATAGAGATTTTTTTGTCCTGCCGATAGCAATAATGAGAGAATTTCGTCGTACCAAAATTCTCGGCTTCCCAAATTTACGAGTCTTATAATAGTTGCGATCGCGATCGCGGCTAAAACTAAAAAATCCAAGGATAAGTATCTTGAGAGTTTTGGCATTGGGAAGTTTGTGCTAGTACGATCTAAACTAGAGGTTTATATAAATGTTTGAAAATAGCCAAAAAAATTTTACGCTAGGTTGCTGACTATAGATTATCTCATGAGTAGTCAAAATGAAAACTACAAGACCATCTCCCATCAAACCCAAAATAGCTAAGCAAAATTTTGGGTTTAAGTGGTTAAAGTTTTTATTGATAATTGTTATAACGATAGGAATAATTTTTCGCTTTACTAATTTAGATAAAAAAATTTATTGGGATGATGAAATTTTTAGTTCGTTAAGAGTTTCTGGGTTTACATCCCAAGAAGTAGGGCAACAATTACGCGATCGCATCGTTGGCGTTAAAGAATTACAAAACTATCAATATCCCAATCCTGAAAAAACTGCTTTTGATACTATTAATGGGTTAGCTGAAGAAGAACCGCAACTTCCACCACTTTATTTCCTTTTAACGCGGTTTTGGGTACAAATTTTGGGGAATTCAGTCGCTATAACCAGAAGTTTATCGGCTGTTTTTAACGTGCTAACAATTATAGTCACTTACTGGCTAGTACAAGAGTTATTTAAGTCTCCGCTTGTCGGATGGATAGCAATGGCTTTAATGGCAGTTTCGCCTTTTCATTTACTCTATGGACAAGCAGCGCGTCAATATAGTTTGTGGGGATTGATGACAATTTTATCTTGTTTGGCACTGTTGCGAGCAAGACGACTTAATAATCTTTTAAATTGGGGGTTTTACAGGATTACTATTGCTTTAGGATTGTATACATTACCGCTTTTTTTATTGGTAACTGTCGGACATGGAATCTATATTATTGCTATTGAAAATTTCCAATTAAACAAAACGGTTAAAAACTATCTAGTCTCTCTAATTGTTGGTCTTCTTGCTTTTACTCCTTGGGTAATGTTGACCTTATTTGAAGTAGGAAACTTACAAGAGACAACAAGCTGGTTACAATATGGGTTTGAAAACGGAATTCCTGAATTAGTTTTTAATTGGTTGCGACATATCGCTAGACTGTTTATCGATCTCGAATCCAATTATAAGTTTGATTATACTAATCCTTTTCCCTATATCATTCCAGTTATCGCAATCGTTACTCTCACTTTATATTCAGTCTATTTTCTCTGCGATCGCACGAATAAAGAATCGTGGTTATTTATTTTAAGCTTAATCGGTGCAACAGTGCTGCCGCTAATCTTTTTAGATTTGGTATTAGGAGGTAAGCGATCGGGAATTACTAGATATTTAGTTCCATCTTATCTAGGATTGCAAATCTCTGTCGCTTATTTCTTGGCAACTCAATTAGTTCCGAACTCAATTGCATTTTGGAAACAACAGTTTTGGAAACTTCTTACACTTGCATTATTGTCGATAGGAATTCTCTCTTATGCAAATATTTCTACTGCACCAGTTTGGTGGAACAATGGAGTTTCTAAAATTGGACAAATCGCCGACATTACTCCACTTGTAAATCAAAAGAAGAACCCTTTAATTATTAGCGATGCGGGATGGGTCGATCTAGTGGCATTAAGCTATAATCTTAAACCCAATGTAAAGTATGAGTTGGTCAGCCGGGAAACTTTTTCTCAAATGCCCGAAGGATTTAGCGATTATTTCTTGTATAAACCTTCTGAGAGTTTTAAAGCAGAATTGCAAGAAAAAGGTTATCAAATACAACCGAGTTCTCGATTCAATACGTCTTGGTTATGGAAATTAACTCAAAAGAAATGAAGAGAAACGGTCGATTTGGGAATTTTGCCTGCTTTTTTGACGTTTAACTATTTTTTTAGCGCGATCGGATCTTTGCACAATCTAATGCTAAAGTTATTGTCTGGTATCCGATTACTCCATTCAAAAAGGCTAAATTTTTGGTGTTGAATCAGTCGATCTGGACTTTCCCGCTATTAAGTATTGTCGTTGTTAAACTCGTTTTTACAATCTCATTTCCTGTAAGAAGTGAAACCCCATCAATCGATTTAAGTCCAGATGAGATTGAAGAAAGTCCCGTCCTACAACGATGGATAGAAAAGATTCCCGATGTTTCAGAAGACATAAAGAACGATCCCAGTTTTCGGACTCGCATTCGCTTGGGATATTCTCATTTTCCCTCGTCTGGCGATGCTGGAGGATTTAATATCGGCGTAGAAGATCTTTTTATTGGCGAAACGGGATTAACGGTTAGTGGAGATTATCAAGCTTCTTTTAATGGCGATCGCGCTTCAGTAGGAGGAGATTTGCGTTATTATATTTTACCTCTAGGCAACTATATTAATATTGCTCCAGTTTTAGGCTATCGCTATATTGAAACTAATGGTTATTCTACCGATGGTGCGAACGTAGGTCTTAGATTGATGTTTGCTTTATCGCGTACTGGTGCTGCCGATATTTCCTTAACTCAAAGCTTTGTTTCTCCAGGCGGTAGCGAAGAAGTAGGAATGACTACCCTTTCTCTTGGCTATGCACTGACTGAGAATTTACGATTGTCTACTGATATTCAAAAACAAAATTCAACCAACTCAAAAGATAGTCGAGTAGGAATTGTTTTAGAATGGATGCCTTGAATCAGTTATCAGTGACCTGTTACCAGTGACCAAGTGATTTTAATAGTAACAATAGAAGTAATGACTAGATTTGTCTAGGATTTATCTAGCAGGAACAGGACGAGTGCAAACTTTAAGCCCAATTAGCAAAGTCTTGCTCGAATCGTTCTAGGGAAAGAAGTTTAATATCTTGGCGATCGCGAAGTGAATCTCTCGTCTGTTGGGTATTATATCCCCAATCGGCTAAATATAATTTCACGGCTTGTAAATCGGCTTGTTGTCGAACTAGTTCGAGTGCTTCTAAGCGATCTTCAATAAACCATAAATTTTCGGGAGTTTGCGCCTGAATTTCTAGTAATTTTCGTAACGTTTCGTATTTAGGACGTTTATCTTCTTTCCCAAAAATTGTGTTTTCTGGTAATTCAATTTTCTGTTGCTGCAATAATTGTTTGACAAAACGACCTTCTTTGGTAGTGACGATATAAACTTTGGTTGAGGAAGTGAGAATTTGACGAATTCTCGGAATAACGCCGGGATAAAATCGATGTAGTGCCAGCCAGCTTTCTAAATCTGAGGCAATCCATTCATCTCTTACGGTATCGAGTTGTTTGCTTATTTCTTTTTTATCGAGTCGTTCGGATTCTACAATTTGGTTGGCAACTGTTAACCAATTTTGTAAAATTTTCTCTTCAGCAACTCCTAAAATTAATGCTCTCAATAAAATTGGCATTTCCCAACCTGTCTCGATAACCGGACGCAAGCGATGAAAGATAGGTTCTAATTCGTCGCTTACAATGTTTTCATCTGCTTGCCAGATTTTTTGGTAAGTTCGTTTGGTCGTTTGAAAATATTCGATTAATCCATCGCAGATTACGCCATCAAAATCTAGCGCCAGTATAGTGGGAGAAGGATGAGACACGATTGATTTAAAAAGAATAGCTAACGGGACTTAAACAGTCTATCAAGAAAAAATCCTCTGGGTTTAATATGCGTTCGATGAGATGAGGGTTTTTTCCTAGTCATACGTATAACCAGGAAACCTTATAACTCAAGCCGATGATGAGATTTGAACTCACGACCAATTGATTACGAATCAACTACTCTACCACTGAGCTACATCGGCATTACCCGGATCTCAGTATAGCGCAAAAAATGGATGAAACGATACACTATTCTGTGTACGGGGAAATATTGCGATCGCAATATTTTTTAAGTAAAAACGCAAATCAATGACTAATTCGCAAGCCAATAAGCAATCTCTAAGTAGTAAAAATTCACTCAAAAAAACCGATCCAGAAAAATATGCAAGACTAAAAGCAGAAGCACAAGCTCCTTACAAAGGGTTAAGACTATTTTTCTATTTGGCTTTTGGGGCTTCTGGTTTCATTGGTGCAGTTGTTTTTCTAGCGCAATTAGCAGCAGGTAGAAATATTACTTCAGCTTTACCTAATTTTGCTTTACAAATCGGACTTGTTGCTTTAACAATTTGGTTATTTCGCTGGGAAAATAAATAATACAGTAGGAAAACCTTCACTCCAGTTATTAATGGTTGTTAAGTAAAACATTAACTATGAATTCTATTATCGAACAGCTAAATAATCGTTTTGGCGAAGCATTGATTGCCGCTTTTGGCAAGGAATTTGCTAAGATTGATTCCTTATTATTTCCTGCTAGCAATCCTAAATTTGGAGATTATCAATCTAATATTGCTTTATCTTTAGCCAAACAATTAGGACAACAACCTCGCGCGATCGCACAACAATTAATCGAAAATTTAAATGTTGCAGATCTCTGCGAAAAACCAGAAATTGCTGGGGCAGGTTTTATTAACCTCACCTTGAAACCAAGTTATCTAGAAACGCAAATCGGTAAAATTCAAAAAGATCCTCGCTTAGGCATAGAAAAAGCTAAATATCCTCAGAAAGAACTGGTTGATTTTTCGAGTCCAAACATCGCCAAAGAAATGCACGTCGGACACTTACGTTCTACAATCATTGGAGATTGTATTGCTCGCATTCTTGAGTTTCGCGGACACGATGTATTGCGCCTTAACCATATCGGAGATTGGGGAACGCAATTTGGCATGTTAATTGCTTATTTAAAAGAAGTTTGTCCCGAAGCTTTAATTACCGCAGATGCTTTAGATCTGGGAGACTTAGTAACTTTTTACAAACAAGCAAAAATTCGTTTTGATGAAGACGAAGCGTTTCAAGAAATAGCAAGAAAAGAAGTTGTTAAGTTACAAGCAGGCGCAGAAGATAGTCTTCGTGCTTGGCAATTATTATGCGAACAATCTCGTCGCGAATTTCAAGTTATTTACGACCTTCTCGATATCCAAATAACTGAAAGAGGAGAGTCTTTTTACAATCCGTTACTGCCGGGAATTGTTGAAGACTTAGACAAGCAAGGTTTATTGGTAGAAGATGCAGGGGCAAAATGCGTTTTCTTGGAAGGATTTACTAACAAAGAAGGTCAACCTTTACCTTTAATCGTTCAGAAATCTGATGGTGGTTATAATTACGCTACCACCGATTTAGCTGCCCTAAAATATCGCGTTCGACAAGATAACGTTCAGAGAATTATTTATGTTACCGATGTAGGACAATCCAATCACTTTGCTCAAGTTTTTCAAGTAGCAAAACGTGCTGGATTTCTTCCCGATAATGTAAAGGTCGTTCACGTTCCTTTTGGGTTAGTGTTAGGAGAAGGCGGGAAAAAGTTAAAAACGCGCTCTGGGGATACAATTAAATTAAAAGATTTATTAGACGAAGCGATCGCAGGCGCTCGAAAAGAATTAGCGCAAAGATTAGCCGATGAAAACCGTCAAGAAACTGAAGAATTTATCAATAACGTGTCGCGAGTCATCGGGATTAGCGCGGTTAAATATGCAGATTTGAGTCAAAACCGCAATAGCAATTATATCTTTAGCTATGCCAAAATGCTCGATCGCAAAGGAAATACGGCTCCTTATCTGCTTTATGCTTATGCAAGGGTACAAAGCATTAGTCGTAAAGACAATATTAATTTTGAACAATTAGCAGGCGATGCAAAAATTATTTTAGAACATGAAACTGAATTAGCTTTGGCAAAATATCTCTTGCAGTCAACGGAAATTATTAGCAATGTAGAACGAGATTTGTTGCCCAATCGTCTATGCGAGTATCTATACGAATTGAGCCAAAAATTTAATAAATTTTATGAATTTTGCCCAGTTCTTCAATCTGATGAACCCGCCAGAACCTCTCGTTTAATTTTATGCGATCTAACTGCTCGGACGTTAAAATTAGGACTGTCTTTATTGGGAATTCCGGTATTAGAAAGAATGTAAATTAATTATCCATTAATTATCCATAAATGTAGGGGCGAATGGTCATTCGCCCCTACAGATCGTTATTCAATGTAAAAAAATTGCCCTTTGATGATAAATTGGACTAAAGCTTTGAGACTACATTCACAGCTTTACAAAAAAAGTTGCTAGTATTCACACAGCTTTGACGAAATGGGCTAAGCTTCAGAGAAAGGTAATTAACAGTTTGTTCCGACGATGACCTCGAACTGACAGTTGGTTTACCGAATTGCATAGAAAAGTACAGCAAAAAGGTAAACGTACTGGCAAGCAATAATCTTTCCCACATCACACACACCACAATTAAAAGATTTGCTTAGTTAGATATTTGCTGCCACTTCTCCCGACAATAAGAGAGAAGTCTAAACTTGAGGATAGAACTGATTAGGCACGGCGATCGCAATTACTGTGACACTATTTAAATTGGCGCAAACGCGAATTGCACTAAGCATTTATTCTTATTAAGATAGCAAGCAAATGACAAAGACAACGATTAGACAACTTCCCATTCCTTCCTTCTTCGAGACTAAACAAGTTAGCGAAGTTTGGCGAGTTCCCTATCAACAAAGGGCAACCGAAGCTAGAGAATGGGCGCAACAATATAATATTAAACCAGCAGCAGAAGATAAAACCCGCGTTTGTTTAGTATTAATAGACGTACAAAATACATTTTGCCTTCCAGAATTTGAACTCTTTGTTGGTGGTTCGTCCGGTAGGGGTGCAATTGATGATAACGTGCGATTGTGCGAGTTTATTTATCGAAATTTAAATTTCATTACACAAATTGCCGTAACGATGGATACCCATACGGCAATGCAGATTTTCCATCCAATTTTTTGGATAAATGAAGCGGGAGAACATCCCATTCCAGCAGCAACTACAATTAGTTTTGAAGATGTTCAAAAAGGAATTTGGAAAGTTAACCCTGCGATTGCCGATAGTATTGCACCAGGCGATTATGAAGCGCTTCAACAATATGCCTTACATTATGTCAAAACCCTCAGCGAACAGGGCAAATATTTGTTAACCGTCTGGCCCTATCACTCCATGTTAGGGGGTGTCGGTCATGCTTTGGTGAGTGCGGTAGAAGAAGCTATCTTTTTTCACAATATTGCCAGAAACAGTCAAACCATCTTTGAAATTAAAGGAAACAACCCTTTAACCGAGAATTATTCGGTATTGCGTCCAGAAGTTTTAGAAGGAGTGGATGGCAAACCGATTGCCCAAAAAAATATTCGTTTCTTCAACAAATTACTCGAATTTGATGCTGTTATTATCGCCGGACAAGCTAAGAGTCACTGCGTTGCTTGGACGATTGACGACTTACTAACCGAAATTAAAGCACGCGACCCCAATTTGGCTAAAAAAGTGTATTTGTTAGAAGATTGCACCTCTGCCGTTGTCGTTCCCGATGTTATCGACTTCAGCGAACAAGCAGATAAAGCCTTTCAACGTTTTGCTGATGCAGGAATGCAGATTATAAAATCTACAGATGCGATCGCGTAGCGTGGGCTTTGCCCAATCGCAAATTTGTTCAATCTATAAGTATTATAGGCGATACCGCCGTCAAACGGCGGTGCTTGCAACAACCAAAAGACTTAAATAGCGGTTAAATCAAAAAAATTAATTACTACCTGTAAAAGCAACTTCTGGAAACTTAGATTGGGCTTCAGCCATTGTAATACGCTTGCTTTGGTTGCGTAGGTCTTGCCAGAAATTAATGACTTCTGTGGCTTTGTTGAGAACGTCAATTCGTTCGTTTTCTACTATCCAGTGTTTGGCTTCTAACTCTTCTTTTAACTGCTGCCAAGCATCGTTGCGCGGCCAGAAAAAATAAGCTGTCAGAGGACTGGTTCCTTTCCCGACAATTTGGTCTACTGCGATCGCTACATTTTCATCTAACCAAAGGACTTTTAAAATAAATCTTGACTCCAATGACCCCTCCAAAAAATCTACTGACTCTAAATTAGCTTAAGTGTACAAGACTCTATCTTATCGCATGGTTTGCTTTTAGGAGAAAGGAGCGCTGCTCAGAAAAATATTAGAGATTGAGATTTGGAATTAATAAATTCCCTCCTCACAAATTCATAATTCATCATTCATAATTCAAGAATAGTCTCTTCCTCACCCAAGCAGCCGTCGATTCATGTACCGCCGATTTACTCTTGCGCGTCTAGCAGCTTGCATCCTCGTCTGTGCAACTTCGGTTTTAGCACAATCTCAAGGTGCGATTTCTGACGCTACGCCGATCGCCAATTCCAACCAATCCGATAAAATTCGTTTCATTCGAGTCAATTCAGAAGATCCCGATCCTAAAGGAACGCCTTCTAGCGAAGGCGGGACGGGATCTCGCGGCGATTGTTCGACTACCGAGATTCCTTTGACTCGTTTAGTCGGTAGTAAAAGCTTAGAATTAACAGTAAGCGATCGCCCTACTTTCTGGTTCTATATTCCTTATACAGCCAAAGAAGCTCCTTATGGCGAATTTTTCTTGCAGGATCGAAAAGGAAATACGCTCTACCACGATCGCGTCAAGCTTTCTAAATCGCCTGGAGTGGTCGGGTTTACCCTTCCCGCTCAAGTAGCTCCTTTGGCGATCGAACAAAAATATAGTTGGTATTTGACAATTGATTGTCCTCAACGACAAAATGCGCCCAGTAAATTTCCCAGTCCTGCTTTTCTCACCGGAGAAGTACAGCGCATTGAGCTTACTTCCGAACTAAAAAATCGCATAGAAACCGCAAAAACCCCTTTGGAAAAAGTTAAAATTTACGCGCAAAATGGCATCTGGTACGAAACTTTAACCGAATTAGCAAATCTTTATTTAATTCAACCAGCATTAACGAAGACTTGGGCAGATTTATTAAAAGATGTTGGCTTAGAAAAGCTGATTCAAGAACCCGTCCTCGGTCGCATTCATTAGACTTCTTGCTTTAGAACGGGGAAAGGAGAAAGTAAATGGCAAAAGGTCTATTTTTCCTTTAAAATCAATCATTTTTCCTGATATTTTCCTAACAGGTTTATCGAGACTCTCATCCCAAAGCTTACGCTATGGTAGAAGATTCTGCTTTCAATCAGCCGAGATGCCTAGCGATTATTAACTTAATTACGGACGAAAAAAATGGTTGAGAAAAGCAATAGTAAAGTCAATCCAAACGATTTATTCATTTAAAAAAATCAATGACCAAGCAAAGATTTATCTATACTAATATTGAATCCTGGCATAACATCGAATTTTTCAGAGTACAGTTGCCATATAATTAGGAAAAATCCTAACTCTCAAGGCACTTTCCGTGTTAGAAGCATTTGTATTTGCAACAATATTGTGTGGATTTTTCGGTATCATTTTTAAGAAAAACTTGGTGATGAAAATCGTCTCGATGGATGTTATGAGTACGGGAGTTGTATCCTACTACGTGCTGATGGCATCGCGAGAGGGTTTGTTTGCCCCTATTGTCTCGGATGCCAAAAATGTCGCTTATGCCGATCCCGTTCCCCAGGCAGTCATCTTAACGGCGATCGTGATTGGTTTTTCGATTCAGGCATTAATGCTGGTTGGTGTGATGAAGCTAGCACGAGATAATCCAACCTTGGAAAGCCATGAGATCGAGAAGAATAATACGCCATGAGTACCCTGACAATCGCCTGGATCGCACTGCCATTTTTTGTAGGGTTTGTCATCTATCTGCTCCCCCAGTTTGACCGATATCTCGCGCTTTTCATCGCCCTGGCTTCGGCTGCGTATGCGTTGCTGCTATTTGTCCAACAATCGCCCCTAACCCTGCAATTAATCGATAATTTTGGTGTTGCTTTAACAGCCGACCAATTAAGCAGCTACTTTATCCTGACCAATGCACTGGTAACAGCAGCAGTTCTTTTCTACTGTTGGCACAATAAAACGGCTTTTTTTTTCGCACAGACTATTATTTTGCATGGCAGTGTCAATGCTGCTTTTGTCTGTGAAGACTTTATTAGTTTATACGTAGCCTTAGAGGTGAGCGGAATTGCCGCTTTTCTCTTAATTGCTTATCCCCGTAGCGATCGCTCGATTTGGGTTGGGCTGCGCTATCTTTTTGTCAGCAATGTAGCAATGCTGTTTTATCTGGTTGGGGCGGTGCTTGCCTATAAAGCCAATCATACATTTGCTTTTTCGGCCTTGCGCGGCGCTCCTCCAGAAGCGCTTGCTCTCCTTTTTCTGGGATTATTAGTAAAAGGCGGGATTTTTGTATCGGGATTGTGGTTGCCGCTGACTCACTCCGAATCTGAAACTCCGGTTTCGGCATTGCTATCGGGAATAGTCGTCAAAGCGGGGGTCTATCCAATGGTACGCTGTGCGCTGGTTTTAGAGGAACTCGATCCCATCGTCAGATTTTTCGGAGTTGGGACGGCGCTTCTAGGCGTGTTTTATGCCATTTTTGAAAAGGATACCAAGCGAATGCTGGCTTGGAGTACGATTTCCCAGTTAGGCTTTATCCTCGCCGCCCCCATCGTCGGCGGCTTTTATGCGCTGACTCACGGACTGGTAAAATCGGCACTCTTCCTGATAGCGGGTAGCTTACCGAGTCGAAACTTCAAGGAATTGCAACAAAAACCGATCGCGACTCCGATCTGGATAGCTTTAGCCCTAGCAAGTTTCTCGATTTCGGGGTTTCCAATGTTATCCGGTTTTGGGGCGAAAGTGTTGACGACAAAGAATTTGCTGCCCTGGCAAGCGATCGCCATGAACGTTGCAGCATTGGGAACGGCAATTACGTATGCAAAATTCATCTTTCTACCGCCTGGGGGAGAAAAAGAGACTGTCAGCCCTGGTTTCTGGGCAGCGATGATTCTCTTACTCGGCGGGCTATTTGTGGCAAATGTCGTTTATTATGAGGCGTATACATTTGAGAATGTCGTCAAACCACTGGCAATTACCGGAGTTGGTTGGTTGGCGTATTTGTCGAGCTTTCGACGGTCGGCAATTAAGTTACCCCGCGCGATCGAAGAATTCGACCATCAGATCGGTTTGATGAGCTTGATTTTAATCTTGCTTTTCTGGATGGCATTAGTCATGATAAATAATCCTTCACAATTTTGAGCAACCACGATGGGACATCTAATCTTGCGACTGACCATCTGGTTTTTACTCACCGCTAATCTGAGCGTGGAAAATATTATCATCGGCATCGTCATTGCCTTTTTATTGCCGCGCAGCTATAGAAATTCGGAAACTTTAAAAGATTGGTTGCGGGCGTTGGGAAAGATTGCGGTGACGATTCCCCAGGCATATATGGAAGCCTTTGAAATGCTCGTCCGCCCGCATAACGAAGAAGAGATAATTATGGAGCGAATCAAAGGGCCGCGATCGCCCCGTCTCATCTTCCTAGATGTATTTCTGATTACTTTTACCCCCAAAACTATTGTTTTGAAGTACCACGAAGAAGGCTATTACGAAGTACACCACGTGCGACGGAGGTTAAAAGAATGAATTTCATACTTATTGCCATGATTCTGGCACTACTCATTCCCTTCTACGAAGCTTGGAAGAATGATGATATCTGGCAGACAATGTTGGCATTAGCTAGTATTTCGTCTAAGACGGCGGTCATCGTTCTCTTTGTCTCGGTCTTGCGGGACGATTGGATGATGGGCGTTGCAGCAGTCATTATCCTCAGCGTGGGGAATGCTGGATTTATGTTACTGGCACAGATACTCAAAAAGATGGGCGATGTATGATTGATATACTCAGTTACACCTGCATAGGCGTAGGAATCATTTTTTGGTTTTGGGGAACCTCTTACTTGCTCGTCAAGAGATCGGTATTATACAAGCTGCATACGCTTTCGGTGGCCGATACGCTTGGCTCGATCGCGATTATTGTCGGACTGCTCCTCAAAATCCCCAGCGAATGGCCTTTTCTAATCCTCGCCATCATTTACTTAGCAATCTGGAATACAATGCTTGGATACGTGTTGGCATATTGTTCTAGCAGCATAGATAAGAATGAATGATAGCGATAGTTATATTTATATCCTAACCGCTCTGCTACCCTTGTCTGCTTGTATGGTGGTCTTTCAGGTTAATCCCTATCACGCACTGGCAGTTCGCGGCATTCTCGGAGCGGTAGCAGCAACAATCTATGCGATTTTTGGGCCCCAGATGTGGCTTTGACTGAAGCATTGGTAGGTACGATGCTGGCGATTACGCTTTATGCGATCGCGGTGCGTTCCTCTCTAGTCATGCGTCTGGGCGTACTCGAAGATAGAGAGGACGAATCCCATTTTGGGCAACTAATAGAGCGCTTAAAAACCGTTTTTAACAAATACTATATGCGTCTAGAACTAGTTCCGTATGCAGATACACAAGCTTTGCAACAAGCATTAACGGACAAAGAAGTCCATGCAACTTGTACTAGAACAGATGAAGAGCAACCCTATCAAACCGCGATCGCCGTTAAACGCATCTATGACATCGTGCAAGCCGAACTTTCATCGCCAGAAACAACCCTAACTTATGTAGGTAGATCGGACTCAGGGGACAAGCACTAATGAAATGGTTGTATTTGCTAGCAGGAATAGCGCTATATGTCAAGGCGCTCGCCATGCCCAATCCAGCACCGGACTTATCGGATATCTCGATCGCCGAAATAGTAGTTCGAGATAGCGGTGTTCCCAATGCGGTTTCGGGGATCATTTTCAGGAATCGTCTCTATGACACGATCTATGAAGTCGTCGTCTTTACAATCGCGATTATGGGAGCCAATTTTCTGCTGGCTAATGAAAAGCCGATTGGCAAGATCGAACAGTTTACAGACCAACCCTCAATTGTGCTGGCGCGTCTGGGAGCAACCATTTCCGCGTTGGTCGGGATCGAACTGGCGATTCGGGGACATCTGAGTCCCGGCGGCGGTTTTGCGGCTGGAGTAGCAGGGGGAACCGCGATTGGTCTTGTGGCAATTACCTCATCATCGGAGTCGATGCAGGCAATTTATCAGCGCTGGAAGGCTGCTACTTGGGAGAAAATTTCAGTGCTTCTTTTTATTGTTTTATCGGTTGTTACTTTAGCTGGGGGAGAACTACCTCATGGGGAATTGGGCGCACTTGTCAGCGGCGGGGCAACTCCCCTGCTTAATATCCTAGTGGCTATCAAAGTTGCCTTGGGATCGTGGGCAGTGGTTTTAATTTTTATTCGTTATCGGGGCTTGTTGTGAGAAAGTAAAGTCAGTTTATCGTTTAGCCGATCGTTTTTGCTTCTGTTAACTCGATTTGACGAGAATTGTCTGGTAGATAAA
Organism: Candidatus Altimarinota bacterium; assembly: GCA_012031035.1. Lineage (GTDB taxonomy): Bacteria > Cyanobacteriota > Cyanobacteriia > Cyanobacteriales > Microcystaceae > Hydrococcus. The sequence goes on from JAAUUT010000035.1 coordinate 33,667, forward strand.
TCCAGCCGAGGTCTTTGAGGCGATGGATGAGGTTAGAAATCGTTACGCCTAATTCCTCGGCCATCTCGTATAGATACGGCCATTTAGTCAAATCTCGCCCGCGAGAAACTTCTTCTAATTTGTACTGCGGCATCAACAAACAACTAGCAAAATACTGTGCTTGCCATTCGATGCCATTCAACTGAAGTTCGTTGCGACACAAGAGCGGTTCTGCTCGAACGATTATACCTTTGTCTCGCAACCCCAGCAACCGCTTTACTGCTTCTGGGTTGATGTGTAATACCCAATGCCCGATTTCATGGGCAATGGTAGATTCTCCAAATCCGCCTCGCAATTTGGGGATATCTTCGTTGATTTCGATTAAGCGTTCGAGGGGAAGAATTCTTGCCGCGATCGCGCCTTGGCAATCGTCTGGTATGCTATCCCAAACGACATCCAATCCCAAAAACTCGGCCGCGCGACTGGCATCTAGCGGCCATTTGGGTTGATAATTTGGCGATCGCTGCATTAGCTCTAGAATGTCTATCGCTTTGGCTTCAATCTCTAGTTTGGGAATGAAACGAAATGGGTTGAAGATATTTGCCATAGTTGCTCCTAGATAATGCGTTATCTTTCTGCTTTTAAGGCTTCTCGAAAGACTTTTTGGGCAAATTCAGGATTTTCTTGCATTCTCCGAAAGAGATTTGGCATATCTTTATAGTGTCGCTTGAGAAATTCTTCGTCGTGCTGGGGAATTCGTCCGACTAGGAAAATTAACTCTTCTGCATCGAGATTGAGATGTTTTGCCAAGGCACGGATAACATCTTCTTTAGGTGCATAATCGGCTCGATTGTTCTCTAGTTTGGACAAATATGTAAAATCTAACCCCAATTTTTCGGCTAGCTCTCGCTGGCTGTATCCTTTATCTTTTCGGGCTTGACGAATAAGATGACCGAAGCTCTGATTCACGTTTTTTCTCCCTAACTATTTTTTAGTTTACTAATCCTTGACGAAAAAATCAACTAACCTTATGATAGAGAAGTTGACGAAAAAATCAAGCATTTTTAAAACACAGTCTATCGTTACTGACGAGTTTGCTAAAAATAACTCGTGCAGCAGAGATTTTTTTGTAATTTTTGGAGCAATATTCTCATGAGTAATCTGGCACAAAAAGAAAGTAAAGAGCAAATTATGGCAGCCTTTGCCAAATTATTAGCGGAACAGAAAAAAGGAGAATCGCGAGTCGCAACAAAAGAAGAAGAAGCTGAGAAAGCCAAGAATAAAGAATTGCTCAAACAAGCTGCTAGCTATACCGTCGATAATATCGTCAACAGTATGGCATCTCTGCAATTAAATTTCGGTCGTGCTATTGACGAGCTTGCCGATAAATTGTTTGAAGAATCGACAAAATTAGACGAACTAAAACGCGCGATCGCAGTTAAGAAAGAACAACGCGAACAAGTTTATAAAGTACGATTAGTTGCTGATGCGCTGTATATCTTAAGACAAGAACATCAAGAGCAGTTAAAAAGCTTAACAGAAAAAACAGCTAGCCAACAAGAAGCCATCGAAAAAGAAAGCGTTCAAACCCGAAAGAACTGGGAAAAAGAACAAAAAGAATTTGAGGCTAAAATTGCTGAAGAAGCGGAATTAACTACTAAAAAGCGCGAACAAGAAGCCGCCGATTATAAATATCAGATAGAACGCGATCGCAAAATAGAAATGAATGAGTATGAAGAATCTAAGCGCCAACAAGAGAGAGAATTAAAAGAAGCTAATAAAGACAACGAAAAAGCTTGGGTAGAACGAGAAAAATTCTTGGCTGATAACGACGTGGAATTCAAAGCAAATCAGAAGAAAATAGAAGGCTTTGAAGAAACCATTAAACAAGAAACCAATAAAGCCAGAGGCGAAGCCATTAAAGATGCAGAAAGAGATGCAAAAGTCAAGGCAGATCTCTTTGAAAAAGAATGGGAATTATCTAAGCAAGGATACGACTTGAAAATTCAATCTCTCGAAGCAACTATTCAAAAACAAACCGAACAAATTGCCGAACTAACCGCACAGCTACAAACCGTCACGACGCAAGCTCAGAATTTAGCCATGAGAGCTTTTCAAGGTAATGGAAATGCAGCAAATTAAATTAATTACTTAGCATCAATTGGAGACATAATTCATGAGTGCAAAAATAACTGCCAAAAGTACCAAAGCTGAAATAATTGAAGCATTTGAGGAGCTAAAAAAAGAAAAAACAACGCTAGAATCGCAAATCAAAAAACTCGAACGCGAAAAAGTAAGCGAACCTAAAATAACGACAGAAACCAAAGTAATTGAAAAAGATAATACCTTAAAAATCATGAATGCAACCCCACAAAATAACATCGATCGCATCATTGAAAGCCTAGAAAAATTACAGGTTGGATTTGGGGGTGCTGTCAGCAATTTATCCGAACAACTAATTGCAGAAGCAACCTCGCTAGAAGAGCTACAAACCGAGGTAGAAGAAGAACTGCAAGAACTCAAAGAATTACACGAGATCCAATCAGTTGAAGAAGATGCCTTAGATACTTTAGTTGAAGCTTATGAAGAAAATGCCAAAACATTTGAGCAAGAAATTAGCCAACAACGCGAAGCCCTAGAACAGCAAATTCAAGACCTCAAAAAAGCTTGGCAAAAAGAGCAAGAAACTTATACTCGTCAACTCAAAGAACGTAATGAAATACAGCAAAAAACTCGCCAGAGAGATGAGGAAGAGTATTGGTATAACTTGGAGTTAGAACGGGATTTAAGTGAAGAAGAATATCAACAGAAAAAGAAAACCCTCTACAAAGCATTAGAAGAAACTCGCCTACTTCAAGAAAAACAATGGAAACAACGAGAAGAAACGATCGCAGAGAAAGAGAAACAATATAAAGAAGCCAAAGAAAAAGTTGAGGCATTTGAGAAAGAATTAGAGCAAAAAATCGAGCAAGCAAAAGGAGAAGGAAAAGGCATCGGTATTTATCAAGCAAAAGTCAAATCAGATTTGAGAGGCAAAGAAATTGAAGGCGAAAAACGCAATTACGAGTTACGAATTCAATCGCTAGAACAAACCATTCAAAGTCAGCAAGGGAGAATTAATAACCTCGCCCAACAACTCGATGCAGCACTCAAACAAGTGCAAGACTTGGCAGTTAAAGCAATTGAAGGTTCTTCCAATCGCAATTCGTTTGAAGCGATTAAAGAAATTGCTCTAGAACAAGCAAAAAACCAACCCAAAAATAAGTAATCGGTGTAACGCCAAGAAATAGGGATAAATAGCCATTTATCCCTATTTTTTCGATGAAAATTCAGATTAATCTGAAACTAACTCGATATACTGACTCTCCATCAAGAAAGCGCCTCTCGCAAAACGAACCCCCCAATAATTCCCCGGACGGCGGTCTAAAACCGTTCCTTCTTCTCCAATTTCTAGAATATCTGAGGGTCGCAGCATAGGCATAGGTTCCGCCGTTTTTAAATAAGGCGGTCGAGCAATTAATCTAACTTTAGCGCCAACAGTAAGGTTTTGTTCTGTCATAGGGGAACGTCCTTCGGAAGACAAGGGAGACAAGGGAGACAAGGAAGAATATTGTACAGACGCGATATATCGCGTCTGTACTTTTCTCCTGAACTCCTGAACTTCTAATTTAAGGTGCTTTCCAAATTTTTTGATGGTATTGTTCTAAATTGGCATAAGGGTCGGGAGCGGGACTATCATGATGATGATGGTGATGGTCATGACTGTGACTGTGACTGTGACTGTGACTGTGGGTATGTTCGCTGTCTTTAACAGCTAGACGAAACTTACACATCTCGCAGTTCATTTGAACTTGACCGAGTTGAGTTTCGATTTCTCGTTCTCTTAGCAGTTGCAGTAGTTGGGGTTGAATCCCCATTTCTGGCAAGCAGGTCATCGAAATATTGGGGTATTGTTCCTGCTGCGTGGCTGTAATATCAAAAATCTTTTTGACTAATGCCCCAGTAAACAAGAAGTATGGTAACACGATAATGCGTTTTGGTTCGTACAAGCGAGCGCGACGAAAACCTTCTTCTAGACGGGGATGAGTAATACCGATAAAACACGTTTCTACGGTTTGATAGCCACTTCCTTCCCAGAGGATTCGTGCCATCTTATAAACATCTCCATTGGCATCAGGATCGCTAGAACCTCGCCCGACAAAGAGTAAAACGGTTTGGGCACGCGAAATATTGTCGGGGTTTTGTGCGGGTTCGTCGAGTCGTGCTAAACGCTCTCGCCACATTTCGATAATACTGGGAGTAATCCCAAAATGACGACCGTAGTAAAATTTAATTTGAGGATGGCGCGATCGCGCTCGATCTAATTCGTTAGTTACGTCAAATTTATTGTGACGCGCTGCAAACAAAAGAATGGGTAAGGCTGAAAATTCGGTATATCCTTTCTCTACACAAAGATCGATCCCTTGCTGAATCGATGGTTCTGTCAGTTCTAAAAAACAAGGAACTACCGGACGAGAAGGATCTAAACTTTGATAGGCACTGACAAAATCTAAGAAGGTTTGTCTTCCGTCAGCATCTCTGGTTCCGTGACCGATCGCTAAAAGAGGTCGCGCGATCGGTAATGCTGGTATTTGTAGAGAAAATATATCTGTGTTGGTTTGTGTTGGAATGAAATTAGTAGTTTCTAGCAAGTTAAATCCTTTTCCCGTGCAACGCAGGAAGTATGGTAGACAAAGACACAGATAGGCATTCTGGCTTCTAGAAATTGCAAGATTTCTAATTACAGTTGCGGCACAGCGTTAGCATTGCACTAAACTTTCCCTAATCTGTTTCAGATTCACCCATCATAGCCGATCGCCGCCCTAAACAGTTATCAGTGACCAGTGACCAGTGGTTTTTGAGGGCGGAAAGGACTCAATATAAACTATGGGCAAAGGTTATAGGAATTTTGACCTTGCCCGCCATTTTACTTATGAATTCAAGATCAAATACTTCTGCAACAATTGTTCCAATTGTTTGACGGAAGCGCGAGGAGACAGGCGAGGTAACGGTTTTTCAGTCGTTGACAACTTTTGACACAAAACGGGGATTTCATATTGATATACCTCAAACCAATCCGAGCGCGTAGTAATATCCCGCACTTCTAATTCAAAATCTATCGTTTGGACTTGCGCTAATTTTTCTTGCAGTCCTTCGCACAAATGACAACCTGGTTTGCTATATAAAATTAATTGCATCGATCTTTAAACGAGTAATGGCGATTTACGGATAACTTGCCAATTTTCCAAATCTGCTAAAGCGCGATCGCGATAAGCCCCATATCTCTCTTGTTTGCTGCGAATTTTCTGACTTAATTCCGGTAAAATGCCAAAATTGGCCGGCATCGGTTGAAAATGCTTCACAGAAGCCGAACTAATAAACTCAAATAACGCTCCCATCATCGTTGTCGGCGGCATAGTTAAAGGTTCCAAACCTAAAACGATTCGTGCGGCATTGGTTCCCGCTAGCCATCCGCCTGCGGCGGCGGCGGTGTAGCCTTCGGTTCCGACTAACTGACCTGCGGCAAGTAACGTGTCTCTGGTTTTAAATTGCAAGCTAGAAGCGAGTAACTGAGGAGAGTTAATAAAGGTATTGCGGTGCATGACTCCCATGCGAACGAATTCTGCATTTTCTAACCCAGGAATCAACCGAAAAACTCGCTTCTGTTCTCCCCAGCGCAAATTGGTCTGAAAGCCGACCAGATTCCACAATTGACCCGCTTTATCTTCTTGGCGCAGTTGCACCACAGCATAGGGACGCTTGGATTGATTGGCAGGATCGCGGAAATCGCCTAAGCGAGAGTCAAATAGTCCTACGGGTTTGAGAGGGCCGTAGCGCATGGTATCTTCCCCCCGTTGCGCTAACTCCTCAATCGGCAGGCATCCTTCAAAGAATTTGGCGTTTTCTCGCTCAAAATCTTTTAATTCAGCTTGTTCTGCTTTGCATAATTCTTGCCAAAAGTCAAGATATTGCTCTCGACTCATGGGACAGTTGAGATAGGCCGCTTCTCCTTTGTCGTAGCGGGAAGCAAGAAAGGCGATATCCCGATTAATTGATTCTCCCACGATAATCGGACTGGCTGCGTCAAAAAAACTCATGTATTCCATCCCAGTAAAACGCAACAAGTCTTCTGCAAGTGCTGGACTGGTGAGAGGCCCGGTAGTTAGAACAACAATACCATCTTGGGGAATTTCTGTAATTTCTTCGCGACAAAGTTCGATTAAAGGATGATTTGCCAGATTTTTGGTTAATTCGCGGCTAAATACTCCTCTATCGACGGCTAAAGCACCGCCAGCAGGAACGGCGTGTTTATCTGCGGTGCGGATGATAATCGAATCGAGACGGCGCAATTCTTCGTGGAGTAAACCCGCCGCGCGATCGCTTTGACTCGCACCAAAAGAGTTGCTACAAACTAATTCGGCTAATTCTTCGCTATGATGCGCGGGAGAAAGTTTTAGCGGACGCATTTCATATAGTATTACACTCACTCCCGCCTGGGCAATCTGCCATGCGGCTTCTGTTCCTGCTAATCCTCCCCCAATTACCCGAACTTTATTAGTAGTTGTCATCACTATCTCCTTTGGCAGTAGCTTGACCAAAATAATTCGTAATTTATGGTTTAAAGCTGCTGATTTGATTTATGGAAAACAAGACTCATCGTAGCATTCATAATTCATGCGTAGCGTATTTAGGCATGGGGGATTAATTACGAAACCCTGAACGATCGAACTACGACATAATTTTTTTGCTCAAAATTTGGGAACACTAAATTTAGAAAACAGACTTTAAAGTTAAAAAGGATATTAAAGTTAAAATGACGACTAATGCTGCAACGATTGGTTTTCAGATTGCTAGAGTTCAACAGCAGATTATAGAGCTAGAAAACCAACAATCTCTACTGCTAACACAAGATAAACAAAAATTGCAAGCTCTCAGAAAAACTCTTCAGACTCTTCGTCAAAACTACGACATTGACCTAGAAGATTAAATTAAAGTGCTTATCGACCCATATTTAAACGCTAACTCCTAAAGATTTAACCAACCTGCGATCGCACCAGGTAGCGGTAAAAGTATACTAATTAATAACAAAAGTGAAAGTAACCCTAAAAAATCGCGTTTGTTATCTAATTCTGTTACATCATTAAGTGCAGGGCGATCGATAATTGGCATCAAAAATAGCAGAATTGCCCACAACAAAAAATCGGGTCTGATGGTTGCGAGTAACAAAACCGCAAAACGAGTAAATTGACCGATTGTTGCAGCAGTTCGCTGTCCGTACATGGCATGAACGATGTGTCCTCCATCCAATTGACCGACAGGCATAAGATTGAGTGCGGTTACGATTAAACCAATATAACCTGCTACAGCTAGGGGATGGAGATCGATCGCCATTCCTGTTACTAATTTACTCCCTAACGCTAATTTGCCTAAAACAGCGAAAAGGAAAGAAAATCTCGGATCGAGGGCTTCAAAATTGAGAATGCTGTTATTTTCTGGGATGGGAACGATATTAGAAAGGGAAAGTCCCCAGAATAGAATTGGTAGCGTTATGATAAATCCTCCTAACGGCCCTGCGATCGCCACATCAAAAAGTGCTTTTCGATGGGGAACGGGCGATCGCATCTGGATAAATGCCCCAAAAGTGCCTAAAAAGAAGGGAACAGGAATAAAATAAGGCAAAGTCGCGCGAATTTTGTAATAAATCGCCGCTAAATAATGACTTAGTTCGTGAATGCCTAAAATTACGATGAGTCCTAAACTGTAGGGAAGACCTCTAAGTAATAAACTCGAATCAGAATTTAATTGTTCGACCGAAACCCCGCTTATCTCAACGCCAATGACGGTTGTTGTAAACAGTGTAATTACCAGCAATGCTAAAGCAAAAAATGGTCGAGTTATATTTTCGGTTTCCGCCGGTTGTTGAGATTTAGTCCAAGGATTGGGAACTAAAGCAAAAAAAGGTTGACCCTGGAAACTTTCTTGAAAAACTAGCAAAAAGCGATCTTCAAAAGCTTTTTCAACATTTTCTTTAATCGTCTGATAGGCAACTTCGGGAATCGATCTGAGTTTTCCGCGACAAATAATCGCTTGCGGACGATAATCTATTTGTTGTAAATAATAAATACTCCAGGGAAAACAATTACGCAATGTTGCTTCTTCAGTTGCGGTAATTGGTCGAACTTGTGGCGTTCCTTCGGCAACTTTTTCCGTTTCGGGATTAGTTGTAGTCGTTCCATGAGTAGCTGTTTCCTTTGCTTCAGAGGTTGGTCGGCCAATCTGAATCAACCACCAATACAAAAAAGGAACGATGATGAACGGTCCAATGACCAAGAAAATTGGAATTGGTTTATCTCCCCCAAAAATGAGCAACCAAGCACTCCAGATGAAGGCGGGGGCCATCATGACTAGCCAAAATAACCAGATCGGCGTTCGCGTAATCGTGGCAACGCTACGTTTGACGATAAAGTATGTAATTAAGCCTAGTACAATTAGGATTGGTATAAGTTCCATCTCATAAAGCCTAATTTTTCTAAAAGATTTTTAAACAGTTTAGTTGTAGGAATTTGCATAATTGTGATGCAAGGCTAATCGCAATCGCGAGATTGTATTTGCCAGAACGTAATATATTTAGCTAATTTTAACCTGCCTTCAGATATGTTCCAACCAGCCGCTAGAATAACCAAATCCCCGCGAAATATCTTAGAGGGGCTTTTTGCCTTCCCACCCAATCGAGAAACATTGGGTGGAACCTCTTATTTTATTGTAGAAAAAGCTGGCAATATCTCGATCGATTGTCCGCCTAGCGATCGCGAATACGAACAATTTCTCTTAGAAAAAGGAGGCGTTCGCTGGTTGTTTTTAACCCATCGAGGAGGTATTGGCAAAAATGTCAAGCAAATGCAAGCTGTCTTTGGGTGCGAGGTTTTAATTCAGGAACAAGAAGCTTATTTACTTCCAGAAGTTAACGTTACGCGATTTGAGCAAGAATTTAATTTGAGTTCTAGTTGTTCTGCAATTTGGACTCCAGGGCATTCTCCCGGTTCTTCTTGCCTTTACTGGAATCATCATGGCGGCGTTCTCTTCTGCGGACGGCACTTATTGCCCGACAAAACCGGAACGATTGCGCCTTTGAGAACGGCAAAAACCTTTCATTGGTTCAGACAGTTACAACGTGTAAAGAGTTTGCGCGATCGCTTTAATAATGAAACCCTTCAATATATTTGTCCTGGCGCAAATACGGGGTTTTTAAGGGGCAAAGGAACGATTGAAAAGGCTTATCAGCAATTATCAAACTTAGACTTAGAGCAACTGCGACAAGCGCAAGCATGGCTGTAACTATCTAGAATCTAGGGTTTTGGTAGGTTTGAGAGATCGTTTTTATAATTTTTTACCTTTAATGTCAAAAGAAGGCTGGCACTCTACCCGATCGGGTGAGTGTCCAGATGAATTTTGACCAATAAACAAACGTGCGACAGCACCTCTTATGGTAAAATAATCCCATAAGATATTTGG
>JAAUUT010000036.1 GCA_012031035.1 Candidatus Altimarinota bacterium
TTTGTTTCCATTCTTTAAGATGTTGATTTAATTTCATCTGTGACAAGTTGCCATTTACTTCTGTTTTACTTTTACCTCTTAATTGAGCTTTTACTTCTCCCTTTGTAAAAAACCTACCCTTGTAAGCCTCCAACTCCCCCCTTGCAAAGGGGGGTAAAGGGTTAAGGATACACGATTACTTCAGGAATGGGGACGAGGAATTGTCCGCCCCAATCGCGAATAAATGCCATCTGTTGCATGATTTCATCCTTGAAGTTCCAAGGCAAAATCAGCACGTAATCGGGTTTGGTTTGGGCTATCTTATCGGGAGAGTAGATAGGAATATGGGTTCCTGGTAGAAATTTGCCGTGCTTGTACGGGTTGCGATCGACCGTATAATCGAGAAAATCGGTGCGAATGCCGCAATAATTGAGTAAGGTGTTGCCTTTACCTGGAGCGCCGTAACCAACCACCGTTTTTCCTTCTCGTTTGACTTTAATGAGGAATTCTAAGAGTTTGCGCTTGGTTTCTTCAACTTGCGCGGCAAAATTCCGATAGGTTTCCATCTTAGTAAAACCATAGTCTAACTCGCGTTGTTTGAGTGCGATTGCGCGATCGCTTATCGGTTTCGAGTCGTCTTCGCTATGACGCGCGTAAATTCTTAAAGAACCGCCGTGAGTCGGTAATTCTTCCACGTCAAAAAGCGTCAAACCATGAGCGGCAAAAATCTTTTCAGTAGCAATCCAGCTAAAGTAAGAGAAATGTTCGTGATAAATGGTGTCAAACTGGTTTTCCTCCATCAGACGCATTAGGTGAGGAAATTCCATCGTGATAACGCCGTCGGGTTTGAGCAGAATTTTCATCCCAGCTACAAAATCGTTGATATCGGGAACTTGTGCCAGGACGTTGTTACCGAGTAAAAGATCGGCTTGTTTTCCTTCTGCAACTAGTCTGCGAGCGCTTTCTACGCCAAAAAAGACAACTTTTGTAGGAACGCCTTTTTCAATCGCTACCTTAGCTACGTTTGCGGCAGGTTCTATACCCAAACAAGGGATATTCTTCTCGACAAAGTATTGCAGAAGATAACCATCATTGCTGGCGACTTCTACAACATGACTTTCACTGTTGAGATTGAAACGTTCTACTATCAAATCGGTATACGCTTTAGCGTGTTGCAACCAAGTGACGGCGTAGGAAGAGAAATAAGCGTATTCGGTGAAAATATGGTCTGGACTAACGTATTGTTCTAGTTGCACTAGATAACAGTTATCGCACACGTAGACATGAAGCGGATAAAAAGGCTCCATTTGGTTGTGCTGTTCGACACTGAGGAAGCTTTCGCATAGCGGCGACATTCCTAAGTCAACCAAAGTATGTTTGAGCGGCGTTCCACAGAAGCGACAAGAACAGCTATTGTTAGATGATGTCGCGATCGCGTTTAATTCTTTAATCTCTGCAAGGGTTGAAGTCATAGTAATCAGTTATTAGTAATCAGTTTTTTTCCGATTGCTGTAGGGGCGAATGGTCATTCGCCCTTACAACCCAAGTCCAACGAGTAAAAAAATTGACCAAAACAGTACAATCTCTTTACCAAAGCTTTTCCAATGCGCTTGTAGGAGCCAATGCAATGCGTGTAAATAACACGAGATACGATCTTTCAAATTCAAGGGAACGCGACCGATAATGCGCAGGTAATGGAAGGTTTTAATCCAACTCGGAAAGAAAGCGGATGCTTTCATTGCCTTTTTTTGCGGATAAAACCAAGCCATTCTCTCGTGAATTTTTGGATATGCCTGCGTTGACATTTCGGCATGATATCTCTTGTAAAAAAGAGGCTCCGCAATTTTATAAAATCGCCCGTATAAGCTCAGTTCGCACAAAAGCGTGCGATCGCTATCGGTATAATTGGGCTGGAGGTCGGTTTGGCGCAAAATTTCGGCTCTCATCAAACCATAAGTCGCCTCGCAATCGTGATTCCAATTAGCAAGTTGGCGAAACCGTTGATAAGGCGTTCCAGAACAAGCTAAATCCTTATCCAGAATTCCGGTTTGTTTGCCATGTTCGTCAATTTGAATGATATTCGAGTAACAAAGAACAACTGAGGGTTCTTTATCGAGAATGGCAACGCATTTCTCAAGCAGTGTCGGTGTCAAGACATCATCGTGTGCAGCTAAACGAAAATACTTTCCTCGCGAGAGTTCAAAGGTACGGTTGTGATTGTTTGCTCCTCCTATGTTGGTAGCATTGCGATAGTAGCGAACGCGAGAATCTTTCGCTGCATACTGACGACAAATTTCTTCAGTGCGATCGCTCGACGCATTATCTGAGATAATCAATTCAAAATCGCCAAAGGTTTGCGCCAAAATAGAAGCGATCGCTTCTTTGAGATATTTCTCTCCATTAAAGACGGGAAGACCGATACTAACTAGAGGAGTTCGAGCGTTATCTATCATCATCTTGTAGTTGAGTAGATTATGGGTTCTGCCCCCTAAATCCCCCAAATTTGGGGGACTTTTATTTTCCCCCAGAATTGGGGGGTTAGGGGGGCGAAACCATTATTATTTGCCATAGGAAGCAGGATTTCTCGTCCAGAAGAAATCGGTATCGATTTGCTGGGTGCGAATTAAATATTCCAATTGTTTGAGGCGAGTAAATCCTCGAAATTGGAAGGTTTCGGCACTCATATCGATCTGTGCAAACACGTCAAATAGTTGTTTCGCGCCGCATCTGGCATCCCATTCGCACTTAAATCCAGGCAACATTTGGTTAATTTTCTCGAAAGAAACCCGATAGCTGCGATTGTCCGAACCGTTGTCGCCAAAGCTCAACTGACACCCTTCAAACACCTCTGCCACGATTTCGGCAATGTCTCTCACCTGATAGTTAAATGCCGTGTCGCCGACGTTAAAAATCTGGTTGTGAACGATATCGCGCGGTGCTTCTAAGGCGCAGACAATCGCTTTACAGATATCTAACCCATGAACCAGCGGTCGCCAGGGAGTACCATCGCTAGTCATTTTGATTTCTTTAGTCGTCCACGCCAACCCTGACAAATTGTTCAAAACAATGTCAAAACGCATTCTCGGCGACGCACCAAAAGCGGTGGCATTACGCATGAAAGTGGGAGAAAAACCGTCATCTGCGATCGCTTGTACGTCTCTTTCTACCAAGGTTTTGCAGATAGCATAGATGGTTTGTGGGTTGACGGGAGATGCTTCTGTTACTTCGCCATCAGCAACGCCGTAGACGCTACAAGATGACATATAAACAAAGCGGCGCACACCTGCTTCTTTAGCGAGTTTGGCAAGGCGAACAGAACCTTTGTGGTTGATTTCGTAGGTGATATCGGGTAATAACTGTCCGGTAGGGTCGTTGGAGAGTTCTGCCATATGCACCACTGCATCAACGCCTTGAAGATCTTCGAGGGTGATGTGTCGAATATCTTTATTCAAGGTTTGGGCGCTCAATTCGCTTCCGTTGTACAACCAACCTACTTTATAAAACCCCGTATCTACTGCCAACACTTGATGTCCTTGCTGCAATAGGATGGGAGCGAGTAGCGAACCGAGATATCCTTCCGTTCCAGTTACTAGTACTTTCATATTTTTTTTGAATTTGATGAGAAATAAAATGATTAGTGATTAGGGATTGGTGATTGGCGATTGGGGTAGGTTTTCCTGACGACCCAATATCCCAAAGCTTTTATTTGCCAACAATTAATGTAGTGCGAGCATCTTGCTCGTGCGAGCGGGACTTATGTCAAGAAAGAACACGCTACGCGAACGCACTACAATATTTACAATTTTTTTAAACTCGATATAGCTAATAGCTTTAGATTAATTTTTTTTACTGTCAAGAAGTCATTATTGAATAATCAAAACGTTCTATCCTATAACTAATTGGCTCGGAAAACCCCTAATCGAGCAGTAATCTTGCCAGCACAATCTATTAGAAGACATGTCCTGAAAAAAGGCACTTTTACCCGATTTTTCAGAATTACTCAAGCGCACTCTCAGGTGTCTTCTCAAGCAATTCGCAACAGTCAAGCTGTTGAGAATAACTTTATTTTTGTCGTTGTTGGACTAAGTTTTATTTTCTGGGTTGTCATTTTGAGGTTAACGCTCCTGCTCGTTGCACTCGAAATGACAGATTATATTTTTATCCGACAACGCTAAGTTGCTTAAAGCATCATTTATTCATCAACTCGATTCCAAAATAACTTTGGTTTTTCGGAAGTGTCAAGGTTAATCATGGAACTATACAATATCTTTAAAAAACGATGTAAAATTTTATCTTAGTAAATTTACCGATTTGACTCCGATGGAAATGCAGCAGGTTTGGTCGAGAGAACTTTTGTTTCTCCATTGCGATCGATTTCAACTTCTAAAACCGTACCAATTTCACTTTTTTCGACCTTTTCTTGGACATCAGCCGCCGTTACTACTGACTGAGCGCCGACTTTTGTAATAATATCTCCTGGTTTAAAACCCGCTCGTTGTGCTGGAGAGCCAGAAATTACCCGCATTACCAATACGCCTTTATCTGCTGTAACATTGAGGTTAAGTTCCTTATCTCGATTGATTTCTTCTCGCAAGTCGGGAGACAGCGTAACCATGTGAATTCCTAAATAAGGATGATCTACTTTTCCTTTAGTAAAAAGCTGTTCGGCAATGCGTCGAGCAGTTTCGATCGGAATAGCAAACCCCAATCCTTGCGCATCTGCTCGAATTGCTGTATTCACACCAACCACTTCTCCATTGGCATTGAGAAGGGGACCGCCAGAGTTTCCAGGGTTAATAGCAGCATCAGTTTGAATAAATTTCACTCGTTTGTCTGGAACGCCGACTTCGCTGCTAGAGCGACCTAAAGCGCTGATAATTCCAACAGTGACAGTATTATCCAATCCTAGTGGATTGCCGATCGCGATCGCCCATTCTCCAGGCTGTAAGGTTTCTGCCGTACCAAAGCTTACAGCAGGTAAGTTAGTTGCCTCAATTTTCACCACGGCTACATCGGTAATTCTGTCAATCCCCACTACCTGACCGGCATAGATTTGACCGTCTTTGAGCGTTACTTTAACCCGACTTGCCCCATCAACCACATGAGCGTTAGTCAGCAAACGTCCGTCGGGACTCAAAATAAATCCAGATCCCGTCCCTCTTTCGATATGCTCTCTAGGAATCGGCAAATCTTCGCCAAAAAAACGTCGGAAAAAGGGCTGGTCTAATCCTTCTGGGAGTTGTTCGCTCACTTGTCGCGCCGCATCAATCCGCACGACTGAGGGGCCAACTTTTTGGACTGCTTTGGCAATAAAGTTTAAATTTGCCCCAGATGACGAACTTGGTAGAATCGGTAGAGGTCTATTCGAGGCTGAAGAAACTAATGAGGGTTGCTCTTGCGTCTTTTCTAGGTGTTGGGAAATCAAATAACTGCTCCCCCAAACGCCTGCACCTACGCCGACTGCCAATACTCCCAAGTAGACACTTAATTGTTTTATCGATCGACTCATTGCTCAGCCTCGGATATAAGCGAACGTCCCTAATAGCAATTATGGCAGAGTTATAGGGGAGAGTGTCTAATGAAAATTTTTAGTGATGGGGGCAAGCGGTTTTTTGGTTGGTATCTCTGTAGTTTAGTAGGGGCGGAGCTTCACGCTTCGCCCGTATAGTAGTTTAGAGACGCGATATATCGCGTCTGTACAATATTCTTCTTTGTCTTCTTTGTCTTTCAAAGGACGCTTCCCGTGGCACAATCCTATTCTTCTAACTCCTTGAGCGATCGCCAACAATCCTGGTACGCTTACGCGATCGAAAAAACAATAGAAACATTAAACAGCAATGCTCAACAAGGTTTAACCGCCAGCGAGGTCGAACAACGCCTCAAACATTACGGAACCAATGAAATAAAAGAAACAGTTGGTCGAAGTAACTGGGAAATCTTGCTCGATCAGTTCAAAAACATCATGTTGCTGATGCTGATTGCAGTAGCCATAATTTCTGGGGTGATGGATGCGATCGCTATGCAAAACGCCCAAACCGCTAAAGCAGAAATTCCCTTTAAAGATACCATCGCTATCTTATCCATTGTCATTCTCAACGGCATTTTGGGCTATCTACAAGAAAGCCGTGCCGAACAAGCGCTAGCAGCGCTCAAGCGCCTCGCTTCGCCAAAAGTACAAGTAATCAGGGACGGACAAAGGATTGAGGTTGAAGCGCCGACTTTAGTCCCAGGCGATATTATGTTACTCGAAGCAGGTTCGCAATTGTGCGCGGACGGGCAAATTATTGAAGCCTCGAACTTGCAAATTAGAGAAGCAGCACTGACGGGAGAAGCACAAGCAGTAACAAAAGAGCCAGTTAGCGAGGGATTAAATGAAGAAACTGCCCTCGGCGATCGCATTAACATGGTATTCACGGGAACCGAAGTCATCGGCGGACGTGCGAAAGCGATCGTTACTAGTACGGGGATGGAAACGGAACTCGGTAAAATTGCTCAGATGTTGCAATCGGTAGAATCCGAACCAACGCCCCTGCAACAGAGAATGAATCACTTGGGAAACGTATTGGTTTCTAGTTCTCTTATTTTAGTTGTATTAGTCATCGCGATCGGAGTCGTACAGGCAGGTTGGGATCGCTTGCAAGATTTGGTCAAAACTTCTCTAAGCATAGCAGTAGCAGTCGTTCCCGAAGGCTTACCTGCCGTCATTACCGTGACTTTAGCCCTGGGAACTCAACGTATGGTCAGACGCAATGCTTTAATTCGGAAACTACCTGCTGTCGAAACCCTTGGATCGGTGAACGTTATTTGCTCGGATAAAACCGGAACCCTCACGCAAAATAAAATGGTCGTTCGAGAAATCGAGACTTGCCAAAAACATTTACACGTCACCGGAGAAGGCTATATTCCCATTGGGGAGTTTCTAGATTCAGGTCGGTCAATCGAGACTAGACATTATCGAGAAATAGAAAATTTATTAACCGCTTGCGTGTTGTGTAACGATGCAACTCTCTTGCTTGAGGGGAATGGAGAAAGTCAGCATTGGAACGTGATGGGCGACCCGACAGAGGGTGCTTTACTCGCCCTTGCTGGCAAAACAGGTTTGCAACAAAACGCTCTCAATTACCAATACGATCGCGTAGCAGAATTTCCCTTCTCCTCCGAACGCAAGCGCATGAGCGTTATCGTTAACGATCGCGGGAATGAGGGACTTGAAATTACCCAATCCCCTATTCTCTTAGAAATGCGACGGGGCACACAAGAAGGCGAATCGAATGTACGTCAGTCGCCAATTTTCCTAATGTTTACCAAAGGTTCGTCAGAGTTAATTTTAGAACGCTGTCAATCGTATCAAATTAACGAACAAATCTTACCTTTAACCCAAGAGCAACGACAAAACATCTTGCAAGCCAATAATAATATGGCGGAGCGCGGTTTGCGAGTGCTAGGATTTGCTTACAAGCCGCTA
Organism: Candidatus Altimarinota bacterium; assembly: GCA_012031035.1. GTDB lineage: Bacteria > Cyanobacteriota > Cyanobacteriia > Cyanobacteriales > Microcystaceae > Hydrococcus. The sequence goes on from JAAUUT010000036.1 coordinate 7,445, forward strand.
GAAACCATCCCAAATAGCGACTCGGAAGAAACAGCCGAACGAGATTTAATTTGGTTGGGCTTGGTGGGAATGTTAGATGCTCCCAGACCGGAAGTAAAAGACGCAGTGGCGAAGTGTCGAGATGCAGGCATTCGCACCATCATGATTACTGGAGATCATCAGCTAACAGCGCGGGCGATCGCTCAACAGTTAGGTATCGTTAAAGAGAATGCGATCGTTCTCAGCGGACGAGAGTTAGAAAAGCTCTCCCAAGAGGAACTAGAACGAGAAGTGGATCGCGTCAGTATCTATGCTCGCGTCGCTCCCGAACACAAGCTGCGCATCGTCAAAGCGCTTCAAAAACGCGGGAGATTTGCCGCTATGACGGGGGATGGCGTTAACGATGCTCCCGCTCTCAAACAAGCAGATATCGGCATTGCCATGGGAATTACGGGAACCGATGTCAGCAAAGAAGCAAGCGATATGGTTCTTTTGGATGACAATTTTGCCACAATTGTTGCTGCAACTGAAGAAGGGCGAATGGTGTACAACAATATTCGTCTTTTTGTTAAATATATCCTCGGCAGTAACGTGGGAGAAGTGATTACCATTGCCGCCGCGCCGATTCTCGGACTGGCAGATGTTCCCTTAACGCCTTTGCAAATTCTGTGGATGAATTTAGTCACCGATGGATTGCCCGCGCTGGCGCTAGCAGTAGAACCCGCAGATCCCAATATCATGACTCGTCCGCCATTTAGCCCCAAAGAAAGCATTTTTGCGAAGGGATTGGGATTTTATATCATTCGCATCGGCATTATCTTTTCGATTCTCAGTATTGCTCTAATGGTTTGGTCGTACGATCGCGTTCGAGGAACGAGCAATCCCGATAGTTGGAAAACGATGGTATTTACTACGCTTTGTTTAGCACAAATGGGACACGCGATCGCGGTTCGTTCCAATACTCGACTGATGCTAGAGATCGATCTTTTCTCTAATCCCTATTTACTCAGTTCGGTTGCAGTGACAACGATTCTACAGTTGATGTTAATCTACATTGCACCTTTACGCGACTTCTTTGGAACTCACTTTTTAACGTTAGAACAGTTGCTTATTTGTTTGGGTTTTAGTGCTTTGATGTTTGTTTGGATCGAATTAGAAAAACTATTTATTCGCTTTTTGAGATTAAAAAAAACGCAGTAAGGTTATTAGGGTGTTTTATGCCTGTTCTCGTAATAACAAAATTCCTACTCCCAACCCTATAAAATTGGGAAGCCATGCTGCTAAAAAAGGAGATAAAATCTCGATCGCACCGAGGCTTCCCATTAAAAATCCTAATAAATAATAGAGAAAAACGATGGCTACGCATAATCCAAAACTCGTCGCTCGGTTATTGCTTTGAGGACGATTTCCTAATGTCGAGCCTACTATGCCAAACACTAAACAAACAAAAGGAAATGCGATTTTTTGTTGCGATCGCACTTGAAATATTATTAATTTTTTTTCTATCGCCAATCGACCGCAAAATCTTCATATATTTTTGTGTTTGCATGAAATTCATTTCATTGGGGTCGCGACCTAACGCAGCTAAATCGAAAGGAATTCTAGAAAAGAAAGTTGTCGGTGTTTGAAAAAGGTTGTTGCCCCATAAGAAGCATCGGGAGCAATATCGTAAATCGTGCCGTTAAAAAAATCCCATTTTTGTTGTTTATTATTCCAATTAGCTGAGTCAGCAATAATAATTCGATCTATATTTTTTCCCGCCCATTGCAAAATGGTTATCTGTTTCATTTGTTTGCCATTGAATTGTTTGGCGTAAAATAGTCCTTTAAGTTTTTGACGGGTTTGACCGTTGGGTAAGGTAACTTTTTGATAATCGGGATAAAAAATATCTTTGGTTTGCCAAAAAGGATATTCTTCGTTGAGGGATGCGACTAAGATAGCAGTGGCGCGATAATTGGCAGTAGGAACGACTAATTCATTGAACAGAAACGCGATTCCCGTGACGATGAGACTAAGCGCGATCGCGGGTACAATAATTCGATAAAGAGAGATTCCACAACTGCGCAAGGCAATTATCTCGCTATCGCTACTAAGGCGACCATAAGCTATTAAGGTTGCTAGCAACACTGAAATTGGCAAAGCATAGGAAACAAATTCAGGGACTTTCAACAACAGCACTTGTAACGCTTGCAGAATGGCTAAGTCGGATTCGATCGCTTTGTTGATTAAGTCAGATAAGTAACCAACAGCAACGCCAAGAGAAGAAAAAATTCCTACGCTTAACAAGAAAGGCGCGATTAATTCGCTAGCAATGTAGCGATCCATCATCGATATGCCACCAAATCGCGATCGCAGTTTATAAAAAAGAGGTTTATCAAACTTCATTGCTGTTGGCTTTTATCAGCGGCAATACCCTTTTTATCAAAACATAGCTGGATACAAAAAATTCGGCATTGGTGAATGCGTAATGCGATCGCAGCTTAAAATGAAATGGTAAAATTCTTGTGTTTGGCAATCAATGCAATGCCCTCAATGTAAGTCCTCCCAGAACAAGAAGAACGGTTTCCGTCGCTCAAAACAATCATATAAATGCAAAGCTTGTGGTTGTCAGGATGTAGGAAATCCTCAAAAGAAAAGGTATTCCCCAGAAGTCAAACAACTTTGCCTAAAAATGTATCTTAATGGCATGGGGTTTAGGGCAATCGCAAGAGTAACGGAAATAGATCGCGCAACAATCATCAACTGGGTCAAAGAAAGAGGTAAAAATTTAGCCGACAACCTTCCAGAAGAAATTCCTGAAATTACATGGGTTAGATGAACTCCAAACGTTTGTAGGAAGCAAAAAGAATAAATTCTGGATTTGGACAGTGGTTAATCAAAAGCTTTAAGCGCGATTACGAGCGCGATTTAGGAGTCTCGTTAGGGGCATTAGAACAGTTGATCGCCCTATCGGATGAACAGCTATGCGATGGGATTGAGAAGACCGAACACAGCGCGATCGCGTCGGCGCTGCTGCCGTCGATCGAGATGGCACAAAAGGCTAAAAAGTCTCCCACGGGATACTTGAAGGCACAAGGCAAAACCCGATTGAGAATGTGGGCAAAGTCTCACGTTGCCGATCGCGCGGTGAAGGTATTATTTAAAAAGCTCCAATTTGCTTACAAGCATCAATAACTGATAAGGTAGGCTTATCGCCTACCGCCCTTGTTGGTACAAGTAGGAACGAATAAACCATCGATGGAGCGTAAATTGCGATCGCTATCTGCAATTTAACCAAGTTTGCTGCTTAAACATCGATCGCTGTAATTATCCAAAATCGAGCCTATGCCTCAGATAGCTGCTATTATTTGCACACATAATCGAGATAATTATTTAGGAGCGGCTATTGATAGCCTACTTACCCAGGAGTACGACGATTTTGAAGTGTTAGTGGTAGATAATGGCTCTACAGATAGCACTAAAGCTGTAGTTGAATCGCGTCTTCATAACCCCCAATTAAAATACATTTACGAACCCGTCCTCGGTTTATCGGTAGCTCGCAATACAGGAGCAAAAGAAACTACTGCTCCTATTCTCGCTTATCTTGACGATGATGCCGAAGCAAGTCCCCAGTGGTTGAGAGTATTAATAGAGGCTTATAACAACAATGAAAAATTGGCGATCGCGGGGGGGAAAGTCACTTTGATTTGGCCCGACGGAATAATGCCCCCTAAGTGGATTTCCTCGGATATGGCAGCAGGATTAGGGGCTTACGACCTTGGAGATGGCATTGTTGAGATCGATAACCCCAACTTAACGCCTAGAGGCTTAAATTACTCAATGCGGCGTGCTTTTCTCGAACAAATAGGCGGATTTGATGCCAATCTAGGGCGGGTTGGCAAAAAGTTGCTATCTAACGAAGAATTGTATATGACAGAATTAGCCCTTAAAAACGGTTGGCAAGTCGCTTATCTCCCCGATGCCCTAGCTGCCCATAACGTCGCACCAGAAAGGGTTAAACCAGATTGGTTTTTGCGACGCAGTTGGTGGCAAGGAATTAGCGAATGCTATCGAGAAGAGGTAGCAGGTCGTACGGGAATCGGTCAATTGGGGCGCGGTGGAGAACGTTTGGTGCGAGGATTGTATAAATCTTTGAAATATATTAATGACCCTGCCCTGCGCTTTGATAATCTCCTTTATGCTTACGGTCAAATCGGCTATCTGAGTTCGGCTATTCAAACAATTTTTAAAAGTCGGAAGTCGGAAGTCGAAAGTCGGAAGTAAATTTTTGAACTTTGTTTCATACGCGATATATCGCGTCTCTACCTTTGAACTTTGAACTTCTAAACTATGTAATTCATAATTTTTTGAATGACTAAAAAAGCATTAATTTGTGGTGTATCGGGTCAAGATGGCGCTTATTTAGCTAAATTGCTCCTCGAAAAAGGTTATACGGTCTGTGGAACCTCGCGGGACGCTCAAATGTCGTCTTTTGGGAATCTGGTACGTTTGGGAATACGCGATCGCATAAAATTAGAATCGATGGCTTCTAACGATTTTCGCAGCGTCTTACAAGTATTGATGAAAATCGAGCCAGATGAAATATATAACTTAGCAGGACAAAGTTCGGTGGGTTTATCTTTTGAACAACCCGTCGAAACCCTAGAAAGTATTGCGACAGGAACTTTAAATCTTTTGGAAGCAATTCGTTTTACGGGTGCGCCAATTCGATTTTACAATGCAGGGTCGAGCGAATGCTTCGGAGATATCGGCGATCTCGCGGCAGATGAAATGACCCCATTTCGTCCCAGAAGTCCCTATGCTGTAGCAAAATCAGCAGCTTTTTGGGAAGTAGCTAACTATCGAGAAGCTTACGGGATATTTGCTTGTTCTGGCATTCTTTTTAACCACGAATCGCCTTTGCGTCCCCAACGATTTGTCACGCAAAAAATTGTTGCTGCTGCTTGTCAAATCGCCAAAGGGAGTTCCGAACAATTGCATTTAGGTAATTTAAGTATCGTGCGCGATTGGGGTTGGGCCCCAGAATATGTAGAGGCAATGTATTTGATGCTACAGCAAAACGAACCCGACGATTATGCGATCGCAACGGGCGAAAGTTACTCGCTAGAAGCATTTGTGGCAGAGGTTTTTAAATGCGTAGGATTAGATTGGCGCGATCGCGTCGTTACCGATTCTAGTTTATTACGTCCTACCGATCTAGCGTTTAGTCGAGGCAACCCCGCTAAAGCAAAAGCAAAGTTAGGATGGCAAGCTAAGTATAAAATGCTCGATATCGTTCGCATGATGGTAGAAGAGAAAATGAATTATGAATTATGAACGAATAAAAAAGTAATTTTAAAGGCGATCGCCAAAGTCTGCGAGACGGCGTGAATACAATCGCTCGCTCCTATCTCCAAACCTTACAGTTTAGCTTGAGTAATCTGTTAAGCTACGATATGAATAGAGCGGTTACTTAAGGAGTCCCAATATGGTTTCGTCAGGCAGCGAGCAACCAGAAATTATCCAGACAGAACGTGGACTCACGATCTCAGGAACCCGTATCACTCTTTATGATGTGATGGATTATTTCACGGCTGGCTATCCTGCAAAACTCATTCGCGAAAAGCTCTGTCTCACAGAGGCTCAAGTTAACGCTGCTCTCTCCTACATCGAAGTTCATCAGGCTAAAGTCAAAGCCGAATATCAACAAGTTTTGCAAATTGCAGAAGATAATCGGAAATACTGGGAGGAACGCAATCGAGAACACTTTGCTCGTCTTGCCGCAATGCCTCCAAAATCGGGTCAAGAGGCTATCCGTGCTAAACTTCAAGCTTGGAAAGACAGGCTTGAATCTAAGGTATGAATTTTCTGATTGACTACAATTTGCGAGGACAAGCAGCATTATTATGGGGTTCGATCGCGGCTGAAGGCTGGCTTGAACTGATACCAATTCGCTTTGTTGAGTTTGAAGAGGTTGGCTTACTCGAAAATAGTAGCGATCGTTTGGTTTGGCAGGTTGCTCAAAGCAATCAGATAATTATTCTGACCGCAAACCGCAACATGAAGGGAAATGATTCTTTAGAGCAAGTGATTCGAGAAGAGAATACTCTGCAATCGCTTCCTGTTGTGACGATTGGCAACAAAGAGCGGCTTGACGAGCAGAATTATCGCGAACGATGTGCTAGTCGGTTAGTTGAGATTCTCTTTGATATTGAGAATTATATGGGGGTAGGTCGGGTATATATTCCTTAGCTCTATTCTTTCATTGGTTGCTTGGCTTCGCGATCGCGGTTAAGAATTGCTCCGTAGAGGCACGGTCTAACTAGTCGTTGAAAGGACGAAAAAACTCTTCTTGCGGCGTTTATAATTCTCTCATCGCCGCTCACTTTTATAGTTTCTAAGAGTAAGAAGTCTAATAATTAAATAACTATGAATGTATTAATGATCTGTGTAACCTTTCCCTATCCACCTACGCGGGGAGGAACGCAGGGAAGGACGTTTAATTTACTCAAAACGATTACTCAATACCATGATGTCACCTTACTTACTCAACGTTCTGATGATGTGACAGATGAAGAGGTTGAAGGATTGCGTCAGTATGTGAAGGAGTTAGTTATCTTTCCTCGTCCAAAAGAAGTTAAAGAAGGACTAACCGCTAAAATTCAAAGATTTGGACAGTTTTTGCTAGAAGGAACGCCTCCGAATGTTCTATTTATATATTCCCAAGAAATTCAACAATGGATTGACCAAGCGATTACAGCAGAGAAATTCGATGTTATTACTTGCGAACACAGCGTTAACGAGATTTATATCCGTCCCGAATGGAAAAAACAGATAAGAACAATTATTGACGTTCATAGTTCGCTTTATCGGACTTGCAAGAATCAACTCGAAACGGGAACTTCAGATAGTGAATTTCGCGATCGCCTTTATCTTCCCTTATTACGTCGCTACGAACAACAAACCATTCGTAAGTTTTCTCGCGTCGTCGTAACGACCGACGAAGACCAACAACAGATGAAACGCTTCGATGCAGATGCAGATGTGCTTCTGGTCGCTAATGGAGTCGATTTAGACACTTTTCCCTATCGACCAACTGACCCAGGCGGACACAACCTGGCATTTGTCGGCGGGTTAGATTACTTTGTTAATATCGATGCAGCTTGTTTTTTCAGTTTAGATGTTTTACCCGTCTTACAAAAGAAATATCCAGATGCGACCTTAACGCTAATTGGTTCTAAACCTTCCTCAGAAGTGCAAGCATTAGCGAAACGACCGGGAATAACGGTGACGGGTCGGGTTCCTTCAGTTGCCGAATATTTGCACAAAGCAACAGTTGCAGTGATTCCTTTGCGAACGGGGTTTGGGATGAAATTTAAAACCTTAGAATCGATGGCGGCAGGAGTCCCTGTAGTGGCAAGCGATCGCGGTTTGGAAGGAATCGCCGTAGATAGTTCTAACGTGCCTTTACGCGCCTTACGTGCCAATCGAGTTGAAGAATATATAGAAGCGATTAGTCGTTTGTTTGAAGATGCACAGATGAGAGAAATGTTATCTCATAACGGACGAGAGTTAATCGAACAAGAATACACTTGGGAAATCTTGGGCAAACAGTATGCAAATGCGATCGCAGACATTTGATAGTTTCTATCTTACTAAACCCGAACGAATAGCACGAACAGCAGCTTGAGTGCGATCGTTAGCGCTAAGTTTATTTAAAATTTTACGAACGTGGGTTTTAACAGTACCAAGCGTAATAAAAAGTTTTTCAGCAATGTGCGCGTTGCTAGCGCCATCGACAATCAATTGCAAAACTTCTAATTCTCTCTCGGTTAAAGTATGGCTTCCTGTAGTTGGTGCGTTTGAAAGACTTTTTTGAAAGGATCTCGCTTTTTTAGCTTGAGATAAAACAATACGCGCGATCGCAGGATCGATCCAACAATTTCCTTCCTGAGTTGCTTTGAGTGCTTCTAGGAGTAATTCTGTGCTTGTATCTTTCATACAGTAAGAATCTGCTCCCGCACAAAAAGCTGCTAAGACTTCTTCTTCAGTGTCGTGTAAGGTTAATATTAGTATTCTAGTCTGCGTTTTCTCGTTAGCTGTCTGAGAGTCTTTAAACTGCTTTGTCAGTTCGATTCCATCAATATCTGGCAAACCGATATCTACAATGGCAATATCCGGTCGGGTTGCTTGTAGTAACTGAAGTCCTTTGCTTCCATTAATGGCTTCTCCAACCCATTCTATCTCTTGGCTAGATTGTAGGGCAGTTTTTAGACCGACCCGCGTCAAATCATCATCTTCAATAAGAGCAACGCGAATTTTACTCATTTTTAGAATTATATTGCGGATGTCGCCTTAAATTAGTTAGGGTTATGAATTTGTATCGTATGTTGTAGCGATCGCCTTAACGATGTTTAGTATGCTAACACTCCCTAAATCGAACGGCGATTTTAAGGATCGATCTTTGTCTTCCAATAAAGCGATAAGTTTTCTTGGTAATGCTAATTTTATTTGATGTTACGCTAAACGCTATCCCCCCATCCCGCTTATTCAGGGAGATAAGGTAGTTATATACCAATTCTCTATCAGGTCGTAAGATCGCTCTCAAAGAGGTTAAGCCGAAGGGGATTGTCGGTTGGCAATACAAAAACTTTTATCTGTATAGCGTGGTTGAATCAATGACTAGAGATAGTTTCTTCTGGGAAAGAAAGCTTTGCTAAAACCAATTTAACTGTTAGTACGTATTATCAATTGGCATTGCAAAAAGTTCGATGCTGACCAATAACATTGTAAAAGGGTGAGGACGATGCTGGTTGGTAAAACACTCCGCGATCGCTACAAAATTCATCAAAGTCTCGGTAGCGGTGGTTTTGGAGATACTTATCTGGCAAGAGATTTGGAGTTCCCAAAAGATTCATTTTGCGTTGTCAAACATCTTAAACCCAAAGATTCTAAGCCTGATATTTTGATAGTTGCCAAAAAATTATTCGATCGCGAAGCACAATTTCTCTATCGTCTCGGTCAGCACGATCGCATTCCTACGTTATACGCTCATTTTGAAGAATGGGGCGAATTTTATCTGGTTCAGGAGTTTGTAGAAGGACACGATCTCACTGAGGAAATTATCGCAGGTCAGTCTTGGAGTGAAGAAAAAACCATTCATTTCTTGCAAGAAATTTTAGAAGTCTTAAGCATCGTCCATCAAGAAAATGCTATCCATCGCGATATCAAACCTTCTAATCTCAGGCGACGAAAACGCGATGGCAAACTAGTCTTAATTGATTTTGGGGCGGTTAAAGAAATTAGCAGTTTAACGGTCGATTCGGACGGACAAACCAGTGCGACGATTGGGATTGGTTCTCCTGGTTATATGCCAAACGAACAATCGAACGGCAAACCCAAACTTGCCAGCGATATCTATGCAGTGGGAACGATCGCGATTCAGGCACTCACGGGAGTCAAACCCAATCAACTCGAAGAAGATCTTAATACTGGAGAACTTCTCTGGCGACATTTAGTTCCTCAACTGGGCGATCGCACGGCAAATTTTTTGAGTAAAATGGTGCGCAATCATTTTAAAGATCGCTATCCAAATGCCTCGCAAGCGTTAAGGGCGCTTTTGACCCCCATAGAATCCCAAGATACCCTAGCGTCTACTGCAACCACTTTACAGGCAACCAATTTAAACGAGTCGCTGCCGCCTAAAGCTTCTCTGGCGACAATTATTTTGGGATCGACTACTGCTGTTGCGATCGCCATTGCAGGTTTGGCAACGCTTAAAATTCTCGTTTCGCCGTCCTTATCTTCGATTTATCAAGAACTAGAAACGGCGTTAGCCGCCCAAAGATGGCAAGAAGCTGATTTACAAACTAACAAAATCATGCTAAGGGTTGCCCAACGAGAAGATGAAGGATGGTTAGACTCGCGATCGATTAAAAATTTTCCTTGTGAGGATTTTTATATTATCGATCGCTTGTGGCTAAAATACTCCAACGGACAATTTGGGTTTAGCGTCCAAAAACCTATTTATCTAGAAACTGGCAATCAACTGGGCGAATATAATCCTATCGCTTATCGCAGTTTTGGCGATCGCGTCGGTTGGCGAGAAAATGGTTATTGGAAGAGTCACAACGATTTAGGTTTCGATTTGCTTATGCCTAAAGGACATCTTCCCCGTTGGGGGCCATTCAACGATTTAGGAGATTGGGAGGAGAGCATTATCTTAAAACGATGCTATTCGTAGAAGTTAATAGATTTACGCGATCGCCGATTAAGTTAATTATAAAAAGTTCAAATTTATTGGATAATGCGAAAGTTGAAGTTTCTTAATTCATCGCTTCCCGCCGATAACTGTATAGGAATTGATTATGGCAACGATTAACGACAACTACCTCAAACTAAAAGCAGGGTATCTATTTCCCGAAATTGCAAGAAGAGTTAATACATTCGCCCAAAATAACCCCGATGCCAAAATTATACGACTGGGAATTGGGGACGTGACCGAACCTTTACCAGAAGCGTGTCGCAAGGCAATGATTAAAGCTGTAGAAGAAATGGGCGATCGCGCCACTTTTAAAGGCTATGGCCCAGAACAAGGTTATACTTGGTTGCGAGACGCGATCGCGAAAGATGATTTTCAAGCAAGAGGCTGTTCGATTGATGCCGATGAAATCTTTGTCTCGGACGGTTCTAAATGCGATACGGGCAATATTCTCGATATCTTTGGCAACGATAACATTATCGCCGTTACCGACCCCGTATATCCGGTCTATGTAGATACTAACGTCATGGCGGGACATACGGGAGGCGCAAACGAAAAAGGCGAATATGAAGGGTTTATTTATTTACCCATTACCGCAGAGAACAATTTCACCGCCCAAATCCCTTCCCAAAAAGTCGATTTAATTTATCTGTGTTTTCCCAATAACCCCACGGGTGCTGTGGCGACCAAAGAACATCTCAAAGCATGGGTCGATTATGCTAGAGCTAATGGCTCGATTATTTTCTTCGATGCTGCTTACGAAGCCTACATCACCAATCCCGATTTACCCCATTCTATCTACGAAATTGAAGGGGCAAGAGAATGCGGGATCGAGTTTCGCTCTTTTTCCAAAAATGCAGGTTTTACGGGAACTCGCTGCGCCTTTACTGTCGTCCCGAAAACGCTTACAGCAAAGGCGGCGGATGGTTCTAATGTAGAGTTGTGGAAGTTATGGAATCGCCGCCAGTCTACCAAATTTAATGGTGTATCCTACATCGTACAGCGCGGAGCCGAAGCCGTTTATTCAGACGAGGGAAAAGCGCAAATTAAGGCACTGGTTAGCTTTTACCTCGAAAATGCTCAAATTATTTGCGATCGCCTTACAGAAGCCGGGCTAGCTGTCTATGGTGGCGTAAATGCTCCCTATGTCTGGGTGAAAACACCCAACAGCTTATCGAGTTGGGATTTCTTCGATAAGTTACTACAAACTTGTAACGTAGTTGGAACCCCTGGTTCTGGTTTCGGGGCCGCAGGCGAAGGTTATTTTCGTATCTCGGCGTTTAATAGTCGCGAAAATGTGGAAGAAGCGATGAAACGGATTACAGAGAAATTTAAAATGTAAGCTAAAAATAGTGCGAGCGTCTCGCTCACACTACTTTGATGACTTTACAATTCCGACGTTAACTGAAATGTCGCGAGAATTCCCTAACGTTCTATAACTTAGGGATGAATTGCGACCAACAAAAAAACGCGAAGCCACATTATTTTCTAGCTCCAGGCTATTATGTTATCACTATCAAACAAGATTGATAATGTATCGAGCTTACAAATTCAAGTTTAGCTCGTAAACAAAAAGGCAGTAACACTAGGGCTAAAGCCAAAAGATTAGTAGCCAAAATCCATTCAAAGATTAGAAGAGTTAGAGAAGATTTTCTACACAAGCTATCCCGCAAGATAGTCAACGAGAACCAAGTGATTGCCGTAGAAAACCTCAATGTTTTGGGCATGGTACGTAACCATAATCTAGCGAAAGCTATTAGCGATTGTGGCTGGGGGCAATTCTCTACAATGCTCAAATACAAAGCCGAGTGGGAAGGAAAAACTTATATCGAAGTAGATAGGTTTTTTGCCTCTTCCAAAATTTGTAGTGTTTGCCTCAACAAAGTTGATAGTTTAGATTTAGATATCAGAGCTTGGACTTGTGTTCGTTGTCAGGCTCATCATGACCGCGACATAAATGCTGCTATGAATATTAGAAATGAAGCCTTGCGGATATTGCGAGTGCGTAATTCGCCGTCACACGGCGAAGGCAAGACGCACTCAAGACAGTCGTTAGGGACTAGCGACACAAGCCAATGGAGGGAATGTAAGACAACCTGGCAAGACTTCGGTTTTGTTGGATGCTGTTCCCTGTGAAGTTGGAAACCCCACCCTAAAGAGGGATGGGGTAGTTCATCAGATTATGCAGCCGTCGATTCAAGATTAACTTTGACGACTTTGTTTTGTTCTTGTTGAGTTTTAGGTAAGGTCAAATGCAAAATCCCATTTTTGTATTCTGCGGTGACGTTAGTATTTTCAATCTCAACGGGTAACGGAATAACGCGCTGGAATTTCCCGTAGCGAAATTCGCTTTTAGTCGTTCCTTTGTCTTCGGTTTTGGTTTCGGATTTGCGATCGCCACTAATATAAACTGCATTCTTAGTGACTTGTACGTCTAAGTCTTTAGCTTCAATTCCAGGGATTTCTAGTTTCAGTGCGATCGCATCTGCTGTTTCGTTTAACTCAGCAGGCGGTACTCTCATGAAACCTTTTTCAAAAACAGTAGATGGCACTCTAGTTTCCTCAAATAAACGGTTCATTTGACGTTGTAGAACATTCAATTCTTGCCAAGGATTGTAACGAACTAGCATCTTTATTTCTTCCTCAGTTATGTTTTAGTTAATTGTTTTGTATATTTCTTATATTACTGACAGAAAAAAAGTTTAAAATTCGGTTTATATCACCTAATTAAGGTTAATTTCCGAACCCAAACAACTAACAATTGATGAGGAAAACTGAACCAACTTAGTACGGAAAACTCTACAGTTATTAGCGATCGGCTTACTACTGAACTACTGGACTCCTGTAAAGACGCGATAGATCGCTAACTTTCATAATTCATAATTCATAATTCATAATTCATAAGATCGATTTCTTTTTGCATGAGTTCGCGTTCTTGTTTGAGAGAAAGTAGCACGGCTTCAGGTAGTTGCTCTTGTTTTTTGAGTGCTTGTTCGTAATAAACAAATGCTTGTTGCATCATTTCGAGATCGTTATTTTTTTTGCCGTGTTTGCGAAGAATTTGTGCTTTAAGATATTGTAATTCTGGGTTTTCTGGAGCAGATTGAAGCGCTTTGTCGGTAAATTGTAGCGCTTTATCGTATTGTTTGAGATCTCGATAAGCGACAGCAATACCGCGATCTACTAGATAATTGGGTGCGGCATAAGTTTCTAAACGCGCGATCGCTTCTTCTGGGTTAGAAAACGGTAAATTAACTGCCAAAATTAAATCTAAATAGCCTTTAATTAAATTTAATTCGGGATCTTTAGGGTCGCTTTGTTCTGCTTCATCAAGATAAGCAAGAACCTGCTGTAATTTAGTAATAGCAGCAATGGCATCCTCGTTTTGTTTATAATCATAGGCTCCTTGCAGTAAATGTCCTACCGCCATATATAAATTACCGCGCAAGGAATCTTGAGATTCTAAGGCTTCTGCTGAACTCAAAGTTTTACTGGCGTAGTTTTTTACGTTTTCCCAATCCTTTTCTAAATAAGCTAAAGAGGCGTGCATAGCATAAGCTAAGGGTTCGTTTGCTTCGGCGGTTTCCGCTTCTGCCAAATAGCGTTTAGCTTCTGTATAGTTTCCTTTTTGGAATATTTCCTCAAAAGCTGCTTCAGTTTTTTCTCCGATGTTGCGAGGGTTGCTCGTCCGAAAGGGATCTTGTGCTAAACTCGGACTTCCTCCCCAATTTAACGTAACCGCGATCGCAACAGAACAAGCTAGAGCAATTCGCTTAGAAGGATTGAATGAAATTTTCATAAGGTTTCTATAAAAGCTTTGGCTATAGTAGTGCTAAGGCATCGACAAGATGCAGGCTGGGAATCTGTCACAATTAAAACAGTCCCACTTTAATTACTAATGTTAAGTGCTTTATCTAAAAAATTTAGTCTATCATCCGCCTGCAACTTCCACGCCGATACTCAAAGGGATTAACTTAGAACTTGCTCCACAAAAATTAGGATTAGTGATCGGAGCGAGTGGGTCTGGTAAAACAACGCTTTTGGAAATCTTAGCAGGACTAGCCGAAAAAACGAAAGGCGATATTTTTTGGGGCGAGCAAGAATTGACTCCCTTACACTTACAACAATTAGCGGGTCTTGTTTTTCAATTTCCCGAACGGCATTTTTGCGGGAGTACAATTTTAGAAGAATTGCGTTTGGGTCATCCCGAATTGGGAAGGGAACGAATCGGAGAAGCACTCAAAGAAGTCGGACTCGATAGTCTTTCCTTGAATTCGTCTCCTAACGCGCTTAGCGGCGGTCAGCAGCGACGATTGGCGCTGGCAGTACAATTAATTCGTCAGCCTAATTTGTTGCTTCTAGACGAACCTACGGCGGGATTAGATTGGTCGATGCGCCGTCAGCTAGCTAAACTTTTGGCGAAACTAAAAACTCATTGGACGTTATTAATTGTTACTCACGATCCTAATGAATTACTCGCGATCGCAGATTGTTGTTGGAAAATCGATAGTGGCGAATTAAAACTTTGTGAATTATAAATGATGAAATCACATTTTTTATGATTGAACTTGAAAAATTACCCTGTTTAGAAACCATTTGGCAAACGAGTTTAGACTGGCAACCCAATGAAACTCAACAAAAACAATTTCAACAATTATATGAAGAGATTTTAATTGGCAATCGACAGCTTAATCTCACTCGCCTCACTGAACCCCATGAATTTTGGGAAAAACATCTTTGGGATTCTTTAGCTGGATTGAGTGGATTGGGAATTGCTAGCGAGGTAGAAAAGCAGCAAAAGTTTAGTGCGATCGATATCGGGGACGGGGGCGGGTTTTCCTGGCATTCCGATTGCTATCGTGCTTCCATTTTGGCAAGTAACGCTACTCGATTCAACTCGTAAAAGGTTAATTTTTAAATAATTTAACCACAAAATTAAACCTAAAAAATATTCAAACTCTCACAGGTAGAGCCGAAGAAATCGGACAGGATTCTTTATATCGAGAAGCTTACGATTTGGCTTTTATTCGTGCGGTTGGCGATGCGTCTGTTTGTGCGGAATATGCTTTACCTACCTTAAAAATTGGAGGATTGACAATTCTTTATCGAGGTCATTGGAGCGATCGCGATAATTTATTGTTACAATCGGCTGCTAACAAACTCGGTGGAAAAATCGAACGGGTTATTGAATTAATAACTCCTTTGAGTCAGAGTATTCGTCATTGTATTTATTTACGTAAAATTTCAGCAACGCCCGCTCAATTTCCTCGTTCTGTTGGGATTCCCGCCCAAAAGCCGCTATTTTAATCGATAATCGGGACAAAGGGAAAAGATAAATGTATGTTTTTTCCTTTCCCCGTTTCCCTGAATTTGAACAATCGTTTTTGAGTTAGGCAAGCGGTCTATTGTATCTTTGCGATCGCGAAGTCATGGGTTGCATATATGAACTTAAAAAAACTTAAACTTCACCAAAAACACAATAATGAGATTAAACTATTATTTTTTCCATTAACGTCTGATGTCGAAGTTAGCGCGATCGCGTAAATTTTGGAACTGTTTATCAAAAGAATTTAAGCTTTTCATCATTATCATCTTACTTGTCAGCATTTTTTTTAGATTTGTCAATATCAACAAAAAATATTATTGGATAGATGAAACTGTTACTTCTTTACGCATTTCTGGATATTTAAAAGAAGAAGTCAATCGGCAAGTTTTTACAGGTTCTCAAATTTCCGTTCGAGAGTTAGCTCGATATCAAACTATTAATTCTGAGAAGAATATCTTCGATACGGTTAAAGGATTAGCCAAAGAAGAAGCTCAATTACCGCCGCTTTATTTCATACTGGTTAGACTGTGGACGCAATTGTTTGGGAATTCTATCGCAGTAACGAGAAGTTTATCAGCTTTCATTAGTTTGCTGGCATTTCCTTGTGTTTATTGGTTGTGTTTAGAGTTATTTAATTCGCCACTCATAGGAGTTGTAGCAGTCATGCTAGTGGCAGTTTCACCATTTCAGGTTTTATACGCACAGGAGGCAAGAATGTATAGTCTGTGGTCAGTACAAATCTTGTTGACTAGTGCTGTGTTTCTTAGAGCGATACGTCTTAATACTAAATTTAGTTGGTTTTTTTATTCGCTTTCAATTGTCTTAGGATTATATACTCATCTTTTATCAATATTAGTTGCGATCGCCCAAGGAATTTATCTAGTTATTATTGAGAAATTTAGAGTTAGTAAAAAATAGTTTCTTATTTAATTTCTTGTTTCACAGCTATTCTTTTATTTTCGCCCTGGATTTTTACCATTTTAAATCATTCAAGTGGAGCAAAAGCCGCCTTGGCTTGGCTCGATAAAACGGCTAAGCTACAAGAAAATTTAATTAGCTTTGTCAATAATATTTTTAATGCGATAATTGACTTCTGGTTTGTCTATAATTACTTTCCTAATTTAAATTTTCCCAATCTTAGATTTGGGATTTATATTAAGCCATTATTACTAATTTTAATGGTGTATTCTTTTTATTTTATTTATCGTAAAACGTCGATAAAAATCTGGCTATTTATCTTGACTTTAACGTTTGTTCCTCCACTATTGATAGTGATACGAGATATCAATGCTAATTCAGGAAGTTTGAGCCAAGCTCGATATCTAATTCCTTGTTATTTAGGCATTTCGATAGCGATTGCTTATCTTTTTGCGACTCAGATAAAGAATAAGTTCAGAAATTTATGGCAAAAAAAGTTTTGGTATTTGTCAACGATCTTGCTAATTTCTTTTGGGATTTTATCCTGTGCAATTAGCTCTCAAGCAGAAACTTGGTCGAATAAGTATGGAATGAATTATTATCCAGTTGTTCGGGCTATCAATCAATGCGAGCGTCCTTTATTAATGAGCGATCGCAACCTAGTGTTAATTTTATCCTTAAGCCATTATCTCGATCCAAAAGTTAAACTCCAGTTATTACCTGCTTCTAAAATATCTGTCGAGCTAATCGACCAATTAAGTAGATTTAGCGATATTTTTCTATTTCAACCTTCCGATAACTTTCAACAAACTTTCAAAACTCAACTAAATTACAAAATAATTTCCCTAAAAGAAATTCGCGAATTACTAAAAATAGAAAAAAGCAACGACTGAGAAAAATGCGATCGCGCTTTTCTGGTTTCTAATTGATGATATCTCTTAAGTTAAAGCTGCTTTTTGAGCGACTAATAACTCTTTAATTCCCTTCTCAGCTAAATCCAAAATTTGATTTAATTGCGTGCGACTAAAACTTTTTGATTCTGCCGTTCCTTGTACTTCGATTAAATCTAAATTTCCCGTCATCACCACGTTAAAATCTACTTGTGCCGCCACATCTTCAAAATAATTTAAGTCTAAAAAAGCTTCTCCCTCAATCAATCCTACTGAAACCGCAGCGACGGGATACTGTAGAGGAGACTTTTTTAACTCGCCTGTCTCCAAAAGCTTCTCAATAGCTAAAGCAAGAGCAACATAACTTCCAGTAATCGAAGTCGTGCGCGTCCCGGCATCAGCTTGTATGACATCGGCATCAATAGCAATCGTCCTCTCGCCTAACCCCTTAAGATCGATAGAAGCCCTTAAGCTGCGTCCAATTAAGCGTTGAATTTCTTGAGTTCGTCCCGAAAGTTTCATAACTTCTCTTGGTTGTCTCTCGTGTGTTGCAGAAGGTAACATACGATACTCAGCCGTTAACCAACCGCTACCACTATCGACCAAAAAGCGTGGAACGTTAGATTGAATGCTGGCAGTACATAAAACCTTTGTTTCACCGCAACTCGCCAAAACAGAACCTGCTGCAAAACGAGTGTAGTTTGTCTCAAAACGAACGGGACGCAATTCATTGGGTTGACGACCGTCAGGACGTTGCCAGATCATAAAATCGACTCACACTTTGCAGACTCTCAGTATCTTCAAATCGAAGCCTTTAAGTTTAGCTTCTGCTTGCGAATCCATCCAGAAACGCAAGCATTTGTTACGAATGAACTGCACAGTTCTGATGGCTTCTGAGATCCTGAGTTGCTGAGACTTATTGGCTTTGATTTTGTATTCGAGAACAAACATATCGACCCACCTCGGTTATACTCATACAGTAGCTATGTTATGTGAGTAGGTCAAGAATAGTAAGAGAAAAAAGATTACAAGTAGTTTTAACCGAAAAGGAAGCATCGATCTCTGGCTGAACATTCTGCTAAAACGCAATTAACAATGTCTGAGGTAATCAGAGATTTTATCCGTTCGCTTGAGACTTATCTTTAATCGTGCTTTGCGTTTATCTGTTGGTCGGGCTTCATCCCACCACTAACATTTGTGTAGTGGGGGTCTTCGCCCTACATTTCAGATAAACTGCTATTGTAAAAATAGTTGCCAAAAAAATTAAACTATTGCCATGCACACGCGGGATCGACAAATTGCGACTTCTCCCGATTTAGAATTATCTCTTCCAGCACGGATAGCCTCGGTCAGCCGTACCACAAAGGAAACTGACGTGAGCGTTACCATCAATCTCGACGGTCAAGGTCACTGTCAGGCGGCGACGGGAGTTCCTTTTTTAGATCATATGTTGCATCAGATTGCTTCTCACGGCTTAATCGATCTAGAGATAAGAGCAACGGGTGATATCGAAATTGACGACCACCACACTAACGAAGATGTGGGAATTACGCTGGGTCAAGCACTAGCAAAAGCGTTGGGCGATCGCAAGGGAATTGTTCGCTTCGGTCATTTTCTGGCTCCCTTGGATGAAGCGCTCATTCAAGTTGCCCTGGACTTTTCAGGAAGACCCCATCTAAGTTACGGTTTACAAATTCCTACCCAACGAGTCGGCACTTACGACACGCAATTAGTGCGAGAATTTTTTGTAGCATTGGTCAATCACAGCCAAATGACGCTTCATATTCGTCAACTCGACGGGATTAATTCTCATCATATTATCGAGGCAACCTTTAAAGCGTTAGCGCGATCGATGCGTATGGCGATCGCGATCGATCCCCGTCGTGCTAATGAGATTCCCAGTTCCAAGGGAATGCTGTAACGTGCCAGCAGAAGGCATAC
Source organism: Candidatus Altimarinota bacterium (assembly GCA_012031035.1). GTDB lineage: Bacteria > Cyanobacteriota > Cyanobacteriia > Cyanobacteriales > Microcystaceae > Hydrococcus. The sequence goes on from JAAUUT010000036.1 coordinate 26,739, forward strand.
TTAAATAAACAGCGATCGCAAAAGGATAAAAAGGGATTTTTTGCATCCTGCCATCGAAAAACAAAACGCAACTGTACATAAATAAGCAAACGCCGATGAGAGCAAACAAGGAAGTAATAATTGGATTAATTTCACTTAATTGAAGCTTTACAAGATTTTTTAGCAAGGTTAACGTTGCTTGCCAATGAATCGGCGGAGCTAGGAATAAAATATAGAAAATAAATCCTATCCATAGCAACCACAAGATAACTTTTCTAACCATTGTCGCTCGCAATGCCCGATTTCGTGGCGAAAGAAATTGTCATTAATATAGGCGATCGCGATCGGGGTCAACATCCGCCTCTCTACTTACTGGAGTTGAGACTAAATTCAAAACAAAAGGCAGCCAAGGGGATGCCTTGAACTGCCAATAGGGAGAAAATGAGAATTGCTGAAAATTTCTCAAACTCCCTCCCATGAACTGTGAACGATTAAAACGATTTTGCCACGACACTCGATACTCATTTATGGTGGAGGCCCGGTTGGAGAAGAACAAACGAGGCTCCCGTTTTAACAGCTTATACGGGTGCAAACGGTGCAGATGCGCTTGGTAAGTTAGGACAAAAAGGAGCAATTGAAGCCGGATTGCGGGATTTAGAGCAAATGTTTGGGACGAAGTTCCGCAATTGCGTTGTAGATGCTTTATTTGTGGATTGGCAAGCCGATCCTTTTTCTCGATCGAGTAGGAATTAGCTTCTATGATGAATTGGATTTCATCATTAGGTAATAGAAATCTACACCTTATCAACTTCTCCAATTCAGCAAACTATTAAATAATCAGAGCGATTGAAAAAAATTATGAAACAAGAGCATTTAATTTATCTCTGGAACAAGACAGCACAACGCTCATTACTATACTCAAGATAAAAATGGGATTCATACGCAACCTGATGTAAAGTAACCAAGATAAGGCGATCGCACTTTTAATGAGCTTTAGTACCAAAGTCCTCTTCTTACTAGTACTATAGTCATACAAATTTTTGGGAACTTCGATCCATGTAACGAACCCATATAAGCTCTTATGATTTATTTATTCAAGCATACAGTTTTTGCGATCGCCCAACCCAAAAATATTTAACTTATAAGAACTATGAAATTATTTAATTTAAGAGCGCTCGATAATTTTTTTGTTAATACTGCAAAAGAATTTCAAACTCAAGCTCAGTTCTCAACAGTGATGAAACCTTTCTTAGCAATGCTGACAGATGAGGATGAAGATTTAACAAAAGTTGGAGAGCTTTCCACTGCTTTAGTAAATACTCGTGCTTTTGAATTGGCGGCACAACATTTAAAATCCGAACCAGCATCGGCTACGCTTATTGAGGAACGATATCTAGCACCGCCTCACGATCTAAATTTTCTTTTGAAATATCCTAAAGAATCATTGGGTTATATTTATGCTTCGACAATGAAGAAGCAAAAGTTCGATCCAGATTTATATTCTTACTTGAAAGTTGACTCCGATGCTAGTTATGTTGAAGCAAGGCTCAGTCAAACTCACGATATTTGGCATACTATTACGGGTTTCGATAGTTCTGGGATAGGAGAAATTGGCTTGCAAGCATTTCATTTACCTCAATTTCCTTACCCACTCGCGACAATGTTAATCGCTAATAGTTTAGTTTCTGCTACGCTTTTAGCACCAGAAGAATTGCCGAAATTACTAAATGCGATCGCGCGAGGTTGGCAAATGGGAACTCAAGTTAAATCTTTTTTTAACCAAAAATGGGAAGAAGCTTGGGAAAAACCACTAAAGCAGTGGAGAAGCGAGTTGAATGTACAATCTATAACTGTAAGTTAAAAATACTAACTATGTCATCTTTTATGTTTCCTTTTACGATCGCATTAGGTGCTATATTTCTCTCATTCTCTGCATTAGAAATCAATCCCGCTCAATCTTCAACACCTCCACAAATTACTTTGCGATCGGATATTCAAGAAGAAAACACGCAAACGAATATTATTACCGCACGAGGTAATGTGTTATTTGATTATCCAGATGCTCAAATTCGAGGACTTTCAGAAGAAGCACAATATCTCAAAGAGAAACAAATAGTTATTTTAATCGGTAACGTTCGTCTATTACAAAGAGGTGAAGAATTCAAAGGAGAGAAATTTACTTGTGCGATCGCGCAGAAAAATTGTGTTCCTGATAATTAACACTAGTTCTTCGTCATTATCTTGCTTTCTAGCGAGTAAAATACTCGCATTATTATGGAATTCTCATTATTCAACAAAAAGCTATATCCTTGGATTCTGACGTTAATTGCAACCGGAGTTCTAGGAATTATTAGCTTTGAGTTTCTAAAAAATTATGACACCACTTCTAACCAAGACATTGCCAACCAAACTGTTTTAGTAAAAAACGAAAATTTAGTGATGCAAATACAGGCTAATGGAGTAGTGCAAGCTGTACGAAAAGTTAATCTTAGTTCTGAAGATGCCGGACGCATAGTTAAATTGTACGTGCAAGAAGGCGATCGCGTTATCGCAGGACAAATTATCGCGCGTATGAATAGCACTCGCCTACAAGCACAAGTCAATCAAAATCAAGCATTAGTAGAAAAAGCAGAAGCAGACTTGCAGCAAAAACGCACGGGAGCGCGCGTTGAAGTTATCGACCAAGCTAGGGCGAAAATGGCGCAAGCACAAGCCGATTTAGAACGAGTCAAAAACACTCAAAAACAAGAAATCGACCAGGTTAGAGAGGAAATACGCTCGGCTCAAGCAAAGGTTCGGCTAGCTGAGACGCGACTGATTCGTTATGAGAAATTAGAACGAGAAGGCGCGATCGCACTAGACGCGCTCAACCAATGGCAAACTGAATATAAAACAGCATTTAGCGATCGCGAAGCGGCGCAAAAGAAACTAGAACAAGTCCAAAACAGCAAACAACAAGAAATCGCTCGACAAGAAGCAGCGTTGCAAGAAGCGAAAGAAGTTCTCAGAGAATTAGAAAATGGAACTCGTCGGGAGGAAATTGCGCAAGCAGAAGCAGAAGTATCCCAAGCAAAAGCACAACTCGCCTACTATCAAACCCAACTCAATGACAAGGTTATCAAAGCACCTTTTCCAGGCATCATCACCCGTCGCTTTGCACAAGAAGGAGATTTTGTCACGCCAGAGACTTCTGCGTCTGCAACTGAAGGCGCAACTTCTACATCGATTGCTGAACTTTCAAGCGGTTTGGAAATCGAGGCAAAAATCCCAGAAGCAAGTATTGCTAAGATTTTTCAAGAGCAAACCGTCAATGTTCAAGTCGATGCTTACCCCGATGAAACCTTTAAAGGGAAAGTTAGTTTAATTGCACCGAGAGCAGTTCAGGAAAACAATATTACGTCTTTTCGGGTGAAAGTAGCACTACAAACGGGACAAGATAAATTGCGATCGGGTATGAACGTTAGACTTGCATTTTTGAGCAAACCGATTAAAAATGCCCTCACTGTGCCTCTCGCAGCAGTGGTAACGCAACCTGACGGACAAACAGGAGTTTATGTTGTCAATGGAGAATCTGAGGCACGCTTCCAACCCATTAAAGTGAGTACGGCAAATAGCGATCGCATTCAAGTGTTAGCAGGACTTAAAAATGGCGATCGCATTTTTATTACGCCTCCCGAAAATCTCAAAATCGAAGGGGTAGATTCTGTCAATGTGAATTGGTAAACAAATAATTCGTAATTTGTAATTTATGGTTTTAAGCTCCTAACTTTAGCTTTTTGTAGGATGGGGAGGTGGAAATTTCTCGATCGACTGATTTTTTTATTCTAAATCCGCTGTAACCCATCAATCTCAATCGATGAATTAATCTATGCAACCTTTTTACAAAAATCTCGCCATTTTACTTTTACCAATCGGTATTGCGATCGCGAAGGGATTCAACCCAATTATGCGCTTGAAACTTCGACATCTCAATTAGAATCTCATGATTCCTTATTTGAAAAAGCGATCGCCGTTCTCATTTGGAACATGGATCGAACTGCAAGATTGGGATAAAGGAGAAGCTTACAAGCAAGATGCTTGCACTACAAAAAATTTTATGATTGATTGAGAAACGCGATATGAATCTTTTAGAAAACACTAACATGGCAGTTAAAACATTAACTGCTAATAAACTCCGCAGCACCTTAACCATGCTCGGTATTATCATTGGTAATGCTTCTGTTATTGCAATGGTTGCGATCGGACAAGGCGCAAAACAATTTACCCAGCAAAAATTAGAGTCTTTTGGCCCCCATCAATTAACCATTTTTTCTGATACTTCTTTTAGACAGGGATTGAGCGATGAAACGTCAGAAATCGTGCTTTCCGATGTAGATGCGATCGCAACTCAAGCACCTGCCGTCAGGGAAATCGCCCCGCATATTAGTTTCGACTCGCAACTTCTTTTTCAAGGACGTACTGTTAAGGTAAGCGTCACGGGAACAACTCCAGGAATTCTTTACGTGCGAAGTTTAAAAGTCGAAAGAGGGCGCTTTTTCGACTCCATCGAACAGAAACAAAACGTTCAGGTTGTCATTTTGGGATCGACAGTTGCCCGCAAACTGTTTGGCAGCAGCAATTCCTTGGGACAAATAATACAAATTAATAATTTAAACTTTCAAGTCATCGGCGTGATGCAAAGCAAAGGCGCATTTATGGGAATTAATTACGATGAGTCAGCTTATATTCCCATTACCACGATGGCAGATCGATTAGCAGGAAGGCGATCGCCCAATGGCATTCCTATCGATTATTTAGAACTTTCTGCCCAAGATAAAGAAAGTATTAAATCTGCTGCGTTTCAAGTTACCAACATTCTAACTCGCAGACACGGCAAAAAAGATTTTCGAGTCGATGCAAATAAGTCTGTCCAAGATTTGATGAATCAGGTCACGGGTGCATTAAGTTTAGTTTTAGCTGCGATCGCGGGAATTTCGTTGTTCGTTGGCGGTATCGGTATCATGAATATCATGTTAGTGTCTGTTAGGGAACGCACTCACGAGATTGGATTGAGAAAAGCGATCGGCGCAACTCAAAAAGCTATTCTTACACAGTTTTTAATCGAAGCGGTTATTCTCTCCATAGCAGGCGGCATTATTGGGACGGGTATTGGCGTTAGCAGTTCGCTACTAATTGGCATTTTCACTCCCTTGCAAGCAACCGTTCCTGTAGGAGCAATTATTTTGGCAGCAGGGGTTTCTGGCGGTATTGGTTTAATTTTTGGCGTTGCACCCGCTAGACAAGCAGCAAGACTCGATCCCATCGTCGCTTTGCGAGGTAGTTAGAACGATTTCATGACACAAAAACTTCAATTGGAGAAAGTAAACACAATTATCGCGGAAGTTATTCGCTGGGCGAGCTATTGTAATAATATCTCTGCTATTGCGCTTGTGGGGTCTTGGGCGCGCGGAACAGCACGCACCGACTCGGATATCGATTTAATGTTTTTAACGCCAGATCCATCGTATTTTAAGAGCGATCGCGCATGGATCGATGAAATTGACTGGAAAAGTTTTGGTTGTGATGTTGTAGCATGGGAAGACAAAGATTACGGTCTAGTCTGGTCTTGCCACATTTACCTAACAGATGAAACAGAAATTGAATTTAGTTTCGGTCATTTTTCATGGGCATCAGTCAATCCAATAGATGCTGGAACTTTGAGTGTAGTTAGCAATGGATGTCGTATTCTTTACGATCCCGAAGGTTTATTGAGTCAATTACTAAAATATATTTAATCGCGTGTTATTGCGATGCGCCCTCTTAATGGTTGTTCTCCACACGCTTTTCCCGTTACCGTTCCATCCGATCGCAGCCAAAATTGTCCGCACATCTGTCCTTGATGTTCGATTAAATCCGCGTACTGAAATCATGCGATCTCGCTGGGCATAGGAGCAAAGCCATCGCTAAAATCTTTATTTCATCATTTTAATGAGTTCGCCTATTTGATAAAAAAACCACGGTTTTCACCGTGGATTTAATGGTTAGCTCAAAGATTCAAAATAGTCTCGAACTTGGTTGCGACGTTTTGGCTGTCTTAGCTTTTGTAGGGCTTTTGCCTCAATTTGGCGCACTCGTTCGCGAGAGAGATCGAGGGCGCGACCAATATCGGCTAAGGAATAAGTCATGCCATCTTTGAATCCATAACGCATCTGGATTACTTCTCTTTCGCGAGTAGTCAACTCAGAGAGAAGATCTTGTAATTCTCTGCGTAAAGATTCGCTAACGAGACTATCTTCAGGCGTAATGCTTTCAGTTTCTAGCAAGTCAACGAGTTCTGTATCCTTGTCTTTGCCAACTTTCACTTCTAGAGAAACCGAGCGAGGAACGCGAACTAACATATCGCGAACCTGTACCGAAGTCATCTCTAACTCTTTAGCGATTTCTTCAATCGTTGCCGGACGACCTTTGGCTTGCGAGATTTCGCGCTGAGCTTTTTTGATTTTGTTGAGTTTTTCGGTGATATGAACGGGAAGTCGGATGATTCGGCTTTGAGTAGCGATCGCTCTGGTAATTCCTTGGCGAATCCACCAATAAGCGTAGGTGCTGAACCGATAGCCTTTGGTCGGATCGAATTTTTCGACGGCTCTTTCTAGTCCGAGAGTTCCTTCTTGAATCAAATCGAGCAATTCTAAGCCGCGATTTTGATATTTTTTCGCTACAGAAACGACTAAGCGCAGGTTCGCCTCGATCATGTGTTCTTTGGCACGGATACCTGCTTTCTGGATTTTATCCAGTTCTTGAACGGTTATGCCAGCTACTTCTGACCAGCAACGCTTTCCTTCGGCGATTGCTTGCTTGAGTTCAAAGACATTCATTCCTACCGTCGCCGCCCAACGTTCTAGAGAAGGACGATGACCCAATTGAGCAGTTAAGCGATCGTGAGAATCGGCAATCTCGACAAGACGTGCGATTTCTTCAGCGCCTTTTTTAGCCGCTTTGTTGCGTTGGTTGAGAAGATTGATATAACGCTGAACTTGTTGAGCTTTAGTGACTTCTTCCTCTTTGTCGAGTAAGGCAACTCGACCGATATCTTGAAGGTACAATCTCACTAAATCGGTCGTAGCACGAGTGCGGCCTTGCTTGCTCTCGGTTTCTTCTGTTTCTTGTAGGTCGAGTTCGCCTAGCTCATCTGTCATGTCGTTCGCCCGCCAGCGATCGCCTGATGGAGTCTGATAATCTTCTGTGTCAATGTAAGAAAAAATGGCTGACATAGTGGTTTCTCAACGAAGAAGGTAGTCTCTTATGAAAAGCTTCCGATTTACCGGGCTTACTTATATAATTCCCAAGTTTGTTTTCTAAAAGAACACTGCCGACAAGGTTTTAATTTTTTGCTTGGAATTGCTCGTTTGAGGGCAATGGTCATGTTTTTTTAGGCAACAAACTTATTTAAAAGTATGGTTTGTTAAGGACTGCATAGATCTACACCGCCTTTACGGAAGATTCCAGAAAGATTTTTAAGATTGGATGAGGTCTATCTTATTAATCTCAGAAGGCACAATAATTTTTCTGAAATCTAAATGATAATAAATTTCAATAGATTCCAAAATGTTATAAGCTTAACAACAAGCTTATTGATTTTTATTCTCAATTAATGGTACAGCGATGTCTCGACCCCTAACTACAGTTTTTCAACATCCATGTTTGCAGAAGCGATCGCACAGATATATCATTTATTTGCCGCTTCTTTCTCCAAATAAGCCCGTCTTCAGTCAAAGTATAAAAACCTCTGATACTTCCCAAAATACAGTTGACAATTAATATCAACAAAATTAAACTACTATTTAGTGTTTTCCTCTTCTGGGCTTGGGGTTAGGAAGTATTGCCTATCCCCCCCACTTTTTTTAGTTATCAGTAACCAGTTACCATTTACCAGTGACCAAATTAATGATGAATTACAAGTTGATTGTTCATTCCTCCCCGTCTTCCCCACTCGCCAGGGCGCAAGCCTTGCGCCCCTACAACTACTCGCTCGTTATTAGCAACTTAAATGTTTTTTAGAATAACTGTCCCAGATTCAACAGTTTTCCGCCTTCAGTCCAGGCTTTTTTTGCTAATCCGTCAAGAAAGTCAAATTCTGGCTTAGAAGCCTTGAAAGGTTTAATTCCCAGGCTTTCTACTTTATACTTTTTTTCAAGCTTGACATTTTCAGGTAATTGGAAAATCCCTATTTCGTCTGCTCGAACGTTTTTTATCCAAAATTCATTAGAGAAGAAAGGTGGCCGATCAAACAAAGCAGCGTATAGATGATCGTCTTTAAAAAAGAATTTGATTTCATGTACGTAAGCCATATGAGCTATTTTTCCTCAGAGTGGACAGTTATAGTTTTCCCTGAGATGTGGTCAAAATAACATTGACCGCTTGAATTTTTGATTGAGATTTTTGAGGCGAGATTATCATTAAAATATAAAGCGTCAATTTACGCGATCGCTTTTCGTCCTGCCTCGTTCGACGTTGCGTAAATTTCTCGTCAGGGTAGGAGATCTTATTGGTATAGCCTGCTATCAGGCATAGAGTAAAGCAATCTCGCCATCGAATCCGTAACTTTTTTTAATACTCGAACAACTCAAATGAGTTGTTTCTACAACTAAAAAACCAAAAGTTAAGTATTTATAAAAAAATCAATTTTAGAAAGGAGAATAATTATGTCCGCCGTCCAACCCAACGTTCTCTGGATTAGTGCAAGTCCGAGTTTTGGGCGTTTCGATCGCCCTTTAATACGTTATTTATCCCATCAAACTAGCGTTGCTCAATGGGAATATTTTCAAAACCCAGACGAACCCAGTTGTTTAGAAATTCCACTCGTACTACTACACGACTATCTTAAATCCTGCTCAAAGCCGATACATCTGATCGGTCATGGAGTTAGTGGATTATTAGCACTGCTTTACGCGCGCCAACACCCAGAAAGAGTGAAATCTTTAACGCTATTGGCCGTAGGCGTTCAACCCGCGATCGACTGGCAATCCCATTACTATGCCATGTGTCATTTGTTGCCTTGTACTCGCCAGGTCATTCTTGCCAAAATGGTTCGCAGTCTGTTCGGTCATCAGGAGAAATACAGCACTCAAGCTTTAATTGGATTGTTGGAGCAAGATTTAAATACTTCTCCATCGCCTCATTCGCTTTATCAACAGACGAGTATTCCTTCTGCGCAAGTCAGCGTACCTTTGCTAGTTTGTGGGAGTAAAGATGACCTGATTATCGATCCCACTGCTTTGGAGGGATGGCAAGCGTTTTTAAAAGAAAGCGATCGCATTTGGGAATGTCCTTCCGGGCATCACTTTTTCCATTACTATCAGCCTCAGCTAGTCGGGCGACAAATTCTTAAATTTTGGCAATCGCGATCGCCAGAACCCAATATCTTAGAAGTTCCTGCCCACTAATTATAAAAATCAATTTTTGCCAATCTCGATTGAGATCTGATGCTTGACTCTCCTGAAATGTCAGAGTTTCTAAATATTATAGAAAATAAGTTTGCTAAGTCAATTGCAGCGAAACGCTAGTATAATCTTATACTTAAATCAAGTTTTGGCGATTGTTCGATTGCAACACTTATTAGAACGGCTTGAAGTCGCTCAGTTTCCTGCAAAGGTCATTCAATTAAGTCACGGATTAACGGTAATACATCAATATCTACCAGCAACTCCCGTGGTAGTAGCAGATGTGTGGGTGCGTGCTGGAGCTAGTAGCGAACCCAAAGAATGGTCGGGAATGGCTCACTTTTTAGAACACATGATCTTTAAAGGGACAAAATACCTCCCGCCAGGAATGTTCGATCGCATTGTCGAACACAGTGGGGGGATGACCAATGCAGCAACTAGTCACGATTATGCCCATTTTTTCTTGACATCGGCAGCCTCATATCTAGCCGATATGTTACCATGTTTGGCAGAAATTCTGTTGAGGGCAGAAATTCCAGACGAAGAATTCTATCTGGAGAGAGATGTCATCTTAGAAGAAATTCGCGCTTCCAATGACGATCCCGATTGGTTGGGATTTCAGGCATTGTGCGAGAGTATTTATCAGTATCATCCCTACGGGCGACCGATTTTAGGAACCGAAGCGCAACTACTGACTTATACGCCCAATCAAATGCGCTGCTTTCATCGCACCTATTACCAGCCAGAAAACATGACCCTGGCAATTGTAGGGGGAGTCAAGGAAGACTTCGCCTTATCGCTCGTTGAGAAATGTTTTGCTGATTTTAGCGTTCGTTCGGAATGTCCGCCTAGTATCGTAGAAGCGGAACCCCCGTTAATTGGCATCCGTCGCACCCAGATATATTTACCCAGAATAGAGCAATCGCGCCTAGTCATGGGATGGGTAGGACCTGGGGTAGAACAGTTGCAAGATGCACTAGGATTGGATTTATTATCGGTAATCTTAGCGGGTAGTCGTTCTTCTCGGTTGGTACGCGAATTGCAAGAAGAAAAACAATGGGTGTTTCATATCGAGAGTATGTTTTCCCTGCAACGGGATTCTAGCTTGTTTACGATCGCAGCTTGGTTAGAAGAAGAAGACTTAGAAAAAGTAGAAGCAGCGATCGCAGATTGTTTGTTAGAGTTGTCCTCAACCCCCATTAGCGAAGCTGCATTAGCACGCGCTAAACGCCTGCTAATTAACGATTACACTTTTTCAACAGAAACCCCCGGTCAGCTAGCAGGTTTATATGGCTATTATCAGACGATAGCAACCGTTGAAATGTCGCTTCTTTATCCAATCGCGATCGCGCAATTTGATGCGTTAGAACTTCAGCGTATCGCCAGTCAATATCTATCGTGCGATCGTTATGCAATTACGTTAATGAAACCGTGTTAGTTGTCACGACAAAACGCCACCCTACAGAGCAAAAATGCAGATAGTGAATTTTACAGGAAATGAGAAGACGGTTCAGAAAGTCGTTTTAGATAATGGCATCACTTTGATCGGGATCGAAAATCAAACCGCCGATTTAATTGCAGGTAGACTATTTTTTAAAGGTACGGGCGCGATGTGGGAATCGCCTCAAAAATCTGGATTATTTCACCTGTTAGCAACAGTTATTACCAAAGGAACCAAACATTTATCGGCGCAGGAAATTGCAGAACAAATCGAATCCATAGGAGCAAGTCTCGGTGCAGATGCTTCATCGGATTACTTCGTGCTGAGTCTAAAGACGGTTGCTGCTGATTTTGCCCAAATGCTGAAGCTAGCCGGAGAAATATTGCGATCGCCAACGTTTCCAGAAGCAGAAATCGAGCGAGAAAAACAAATTACTCGTCAAAATATTCGCTCTCAATTGGAGCAACCTTTTAATGTTGCTTTCAATCAATTGCGCGAGATTATGTATCCCGATCATCCCTACGGACTCTCGATTTTGGGAACAGAAGAAACCGTAAGCCAGTTAACGCGGTTTGATATAGTACAATGCCATGAAAGTTATTTTCGTCCCGATAATTTGATTATCAGTCTTTCGGGTCGCTTGACGTTAAAAGAGGCGATCGCATTAGTTGAGGAAGTTTTTGGCGATTGGGAAATCCCTCAATCATCGCTGACAGTTCCTCAGATTCCAGAATTAGTCCCTCAACCGAATCGAGCAATAACCCCCCAAGAAACCCAACAATCGATTGTTATGTTAGGGTATTTGGGATCGGCGGTAAAAGAACCAAATTATGCAGCCTTGAAGTTGCTCAGCACTTATTTAGGCAACGGTCTTTCTAGTCGCCTCTTTGTCGAGTTGCGAGAAAAACGCGGATTAGCTTATGACGTTTCGGCTTTTTATCCTACTCGTTTGGAGAAGTCGCAATTTGTCATTTATATAGGAACTGCACCCAATAATACCGCGTTTGCCTTAGAAGGACTGCGATCCGAAGCCGAACGCCTTCGCCATACAGAATTAACACCTCAAGAATTGCAAGCTGCTAAAAATAAAATTTTAGGTCAGTACGCCCTAGGAAAACAAACCAACGCAGAGATGGCGCAACTGTTTGGCTGGTATGAAACGCTAGGACTCGGTATAGAATTCGATACTCAGTTTCAAGACGCGATCGCGCAAGTAACAGTTGAGATGGTTCGACAAGTCGCTAACGAGTATTTTACAGAACCTTACATCTCTATGGTAGGGCCAGCCGCGTCAGTTAATGGTGAATGGTGATAGAAATGCGCGATCGCGAACTCCTCGATACTAATGACATATTAAGTACGCGAGACGATCGGCGTTGGGAACCCGATCCGCAATCTTCTGAAGATTACGGCGATCGCGATAATTAACACTGCGAGCGAGTTCGAGATCGGTTTTAATTTCCTAAATTTACCGGAAATTTTGGGTTTAAAGCCCCGCCGTTCAAGGACGGCTTTGATTAATCCGTGCTAGAATGATTTATGTAGTTGGTCGTCTACGTAAAATTATGTTCGTTCTTGAATATAAGTTAAAAGGTAAAGCCAAGCAGTATCAAGCAATTGATGAATCTATACGAACAGTCCAGTTTGTGAGAAACAAGTGTTTGAGATATTGGGAAGATGGGCAGAATATAGGTCAAAAAGACCTATATCGATACGTAACCCAGTTAAGAAAAGAATTTGAGTTTGTCAAAGCTCTTAATTCTACTGCTTGCCAACAAGCTTGCGAAAGAACATGGACATCAATTTTAAAGTTTTATGCTAACTGCAAAAACAAAATTCAGGGGAAGAAAGGATATCCTAAATATTCTAAAAGTACTCGCTCTTTTGAGCTAAAACAATCTGGGTGGAAATTAGATCGAGATGCCAAAAAGATCGCTTTCACTGATGGTAAAAATATTGGTGAATTCAAGTTAATTGGTTCTCGCGATTTATACTATTTCCAAGACTTCCAAATCAACCGAGTACGAGTAGTTAAACGAGCCGACGGTTATTTTTGCCAATTTCTTCTCAAGCTAGACGTTAGAGATATTGTCCCACAACTAAAACCGACTCAGAAGTGCGTAGGAATAGATGTAGGACTAAAATATTTTTATTCGGATAGTAATGGAAGTACAATTGTCACTCCTAACTACTATCGCAAAAGTGAAAAACGGTTAAAGAAACTTAATCGTAGGAAATCGAAGAAGTTTAAGAAAGGAAATCTTCAGTCTAACAATTATATTAAAGCCAAAAAACAGTACAGCAAGAGACATTTAAAAGTAAGTAGGCAGCGAGAAGAGTTTGCCAAAGAGAAGGCACTCCGCTTAATACAATCAAACGATTTAGTAGCCTATGAAGATTTAAAGGTCAAAAACCTTGTTCGTAACTCGAAACTGGCTAAAAGTATAAATGATGCTGCTTGGTCACAATTCAGAAAGTGGATTGAGTATTTTGGGGTGAAATATAGCAGACTAACCATTGCTGTTTCGCCTCAATATACTTCTGTTGATTGTTTTAATTGTGGTAAAAGAATCAAGAAATCTCTATCTGTTAGAACTCATGTTTGTGAGTGCGGATACTGTGAAGATAGAGATATAAATGCAGCCTTAAACATACTTAAAAAAGCTACGACGGGGCACGTCGGAAGCTGGTCTGAGCAATTAGACCGAAACGCTTGGGGAGAATCTACCTCTACTTTGATTGGAGTAATCCAGTAGCGAGCAAGTAGGCTCGATGAACCAAGAATCCCCGCGTCTTTAGAGCGGGGAGTGTCAAGAAATCTTGAAATCACTAGTCAAGTCTTACCTTATATGGCTAAAATAAGCTAATGCACATCTAACAACTGGAGAGGTGGCGGAGTGGTCGATCGCGGCGCACTCGAAATGCGTTTTGGGGCAACTCAACGGGGGTTCGAATCCCTCCCTCTCCGTTATTATTTTTTCACCAAACAATGAAATTGTTCTTCGTTGATGCGTCCTGCTTCGTAGAGCGTTTCAGTAATTTCAGAAATTGTTAATACAGAATAAGATCGGTAGCCGTTGTTTTGGAGTTTATCTTTAACGCCTTCTTCGTGGTCGATAAATACGACAATATCCTCTACATTTAATCCAACTGATTTAATTTTGTCGGCTCCCTCCATTGCACTTTTACCGGAGATGAGAATATCATCTACAATCACTACTTTTTCTCCAGGATTAAAATTGCCTTCGATGACGCGACGAGTTCCATGTGCTTTGATTTCTTTACGCGGATAAATCATGGGACGATGAAGCATTAAGGATAGTCCGGTGGCGGTGGGAAGAGAACCGTAGGGAATGCCAGCAATGCGGTCGAAGGTCAAAGTTTTGAGGATTTCTGCGTAGGAATTGAGAACTTGATGAAAAATTTGTGGATTAGAAATAATTCGACGCAAGTCAATATAATAAGAAAAAGTTGCTCCTGATGCTTGGACGTAATCGCCAAAAAGAAGACACTCGATATCGTAGAGTTGTAAAATTAAATCTTGATGGGGATGTTTGTTTAAGAAACAGACATCAGATATCCAAAGATCGCAGCTAGAATTCGTTTGAATGGCTTGACTTCTGGCTCGATTAACTTCTTCTTTGATTACTCTAATATTTTCTGCTAAATTGTCTTGTAATAATAAATCTTGAGGGACGGGAAATAACAATCCTTCCCCATTTTTATTCAATCCAGCCGTTAGAAATTGCTCGATGCGATCGCCTTCGCCCCAAATACTTCGCATTAAAATCATTCTCTCTGGTGCTATCTCCCGAATTTTGCGCAAAACGTCTGGATCTGAAGTCCCTACTTCTAAAAATAATTGTTCTACTGAACCCCAGTTTTTGGCTTCCCTGACAACTTGCAAATAAAAAGGTGAATCGGAAGTAGGATAGCCTTGTAGGGCGATCGCGCCAGGATTAGAGGTATGAGCCAGAATAAATACGCCTTTGTCTGGATAAACTAAAAAAGGCGCGACATGATCTTGTCCTGCATAAGGACTGAGGATAACGGCATCGACTTGCCATTGCTCGAAAATTGTACGCGCAAAAATCGTACTGGTATTGAGATCGCCGTGTTTGGCATCTAAGATAACAGGAATATCTTTGGGAATAGCAGCAAGTACCTGAAAGAGTAATTGAAAACCTTCGATTCCTAAGACTTCATAAAAACCCAAGGTAGGTTTATAAGCACAAACTAGATCGGAAGTTTCTCGGATGACCTGTTGCAACCAATCCCACCAATTCGATGCGTGGGGAATCATTTCGGGGTTGGGATCGAGCGCGACAACCAGTAAACTTTGATTGCGGGCGATCGCACTATTGATTTTTCAAAAAAATTTATCGTCATGAGTATGTATTTATATGTAAATGTAGGTAATAATTAATAATAAAAGCTTTTTAAAGCGCGATCGCTTTATTTTAGGCATTGCTAATCCCAATACTGGCGAAACTGACTCTATTGTTGCCTACTCAGCCGATCCTAAGAATTTAAGTTCGGGAAGTTACGCAACAATTACTGATTTCAACAAAAATGAGGATACTATCCAACTGGCCATAACAGATTTTGGCGCGTCAGTGAGCTATTTTTTAGGCAGTGCCCCCAGTGGTTTACCCATAGGAACGGCTTTATACTGTAATACAATTAACTATTCTGTGGGCACTAACGATAACATTGTTGTTGAGGTTAGTCCGATACAACTGGTTGCAATTATTCCAGACGTGTCCGATCTCAGCCTTAACGGAGGCTACTTCACTTTTATTTAAAAATATCGCAAGAGCAGAAAAACGATTCTTGGCTTGTTTAGTTGTATCTCAATGCGACTAAATATAATAGCTAGTAACGCTCTCAAGTTTGTGAAGGATTTTGAAAAGTTCTGTCACAGAGAGCGCGCGCCAGCAAATCTGTAGCAGCTTCAACGGGAACAGGAGGAGAAAATAAATAGCCTTGAACGTATTCGCAGCCGAGTTTACGTAGCTGTATGAGTTGTTCTTTCGTTTCTAAGCCTTCAGCGATCGCGCAGGCTAGTTAGCACGAATCTCTCATCATCAACGCAAATTATTGCCCCACTACTCATAAAAATCCTCGCGAGTATTCGCCAGAATAAAGCGACTTACTAAAGCTAATGATTAGTTTAACGCTTAATTTTGTCGCTCTTGAAAAATAAAAACATCGAGCGAGTTGAGCTTAGATGGCAATACATAAATAACGCCAGAAATGCAAGTTAGAATGACGGAAACCAAAA
>JAAUUT010000152.1 GCA_012031035.1 Candidatus Altimarinota bacterium
CCACTCCTAAGTAACGAAAAGGAAAGATACAATCGTCAATAAAAATTTCGCGGCACTAAGTTAAGGACAAATCAATGGAACAAACAACAACTTCTTGGAGCGAGATGACCAATAATTTTGTACAAACTTGGGCAGAAACAGGAACTCAAGTTTGGAAAAGCTGGTTCGATCTGATGGGAGTAAAGCCGACTGCCGAAGCAGTTGCCGACACCCAACCAGCATTCAAGTATGTAGCTCAGCGATTTGCAGACAACCAAGAACTGTTCGGACGTTTCGTAAAATTATACTTCAAAGCTTGGACGGAGATTTTTCCCAAAGTTGAAGCAGGCGAAGACTGGCAACAAGTATTCACTAACTATACAGCCCAAATCCGCCAGCAGTTCGATGATTTTTTTTCGGGAACGCTCAAAATTAGTCAAGATACAACGCAGTTATGGCAGATATACATCAAAGAAACGATGAAGCTCAATCAGCTTTGGACGACTGCCCTCACCTCGTCTCTAGAACCGTGGAGTAAAACAACCAACGGAACTACCCAGCCTTGGATCGAGTTAAATAACCTTTATTGGGATCTCCTATACGAAGAGAGTTTTGGCAGCTTAATGCAGAGTCCTTTTTTAGGGCCGACTCGCGAGTTCAATAGCAAATTAGTACGAGCCTTTGATGCTTGGACAAAGCTTTATCAAGCAAGCGCGAACTATCAAATCGTACTTTCAAACATTCAAGTTCTCTCATTTGAAGAGTTAATCAAAAAGCTAGTTTCAATGGCAGAACGAGGCGAAACCGTTAAAGACTGGCGACAGTTTCAAGATATCTGGAGTCAGGTAGCTGACGACGTATTTGCGCAGGCGTTCACCTCGGACGATAACCTTCAGGTAAGAGGCAACTTCTTAAATGCGCTTAACACCTATAGACTCTATCAGCAAGAACTGACGGAATGGTGGATGAGAACGCTAAATATGCCCGTGCGCAGCGAAGTAGATGAAATGCACAAAAACATCTATGAGTTACGCAAGGAAGTCAAAACCCTTAAAAAATCCCTAGCTAAATATGAAGCGCTTTTTGCTAAATATAACCAACCGCCAATCCAAGAATAGCTAAGCCTAATTTTTGTCTTGTCATAAGGAAAGTAACGTCATGCTACCATTTCTGACTCAAATGCGCCTAGAGGATATGACCCACGAATATACCTTATTAACCGAAAAAGTCCTCAAAGGCATCGAAAACTTGAGCCGATTGAGAGAAGAAGACATAGAAATCGGTGCTACCCCTAAAGAAGCGGTGTATAGAGAGGACAAGTTAGTTTTATATCGCTTTAAGCCAGTAACAGAACAGTCTTTGGGCATTCCGCTTTTAATTGTCTATGCCTTAGTCAACCGTCCCTATATGGTCGATCTGCAAGAAGATCGCTCGTTGGTTGCCAATCTTCTCAAACTTGGTTTGGATGTGTATTTGATCGATTGGGGATATCCCAGTCGTGCCGATCGCTGGTTGACCCTCGACGATTACATTAATAGTTATGTCGATAACTGTGTCGATTTCATCCGCGAAAAACACAGGTTAGAGAAGATAAATCTCTTAGGAATATGCCAAGGCGGCGTGTTTAGTCTTTGTTACTCTTCTTTGCACCCAGATAAGGTTAAAAACCTCATTGTCATGGTTGCACCTGTAGACTTTAATCGATCCGATGCCTTGCTAAATATGCGCGGTGGCTGTTCTATCGGTGCAAAAGCATTAGACGTAGATCTAATGGTAGATTCGTTGGGCAATATCCCTGGCGATTACCTCAATCTCGAATTTTTGGCACTAAAACCCCAACAGTTAGGAATTCAGAAATATCTCGACTTCCCAGAGATTATGACGAGTGAAGATAAGCTGTTGAACTTTATGCGCATGGAAAAATGGATCTTTGATAGTCCCGATCAAGCAGGGGAAGCTTATCGACAATTTATGAAGGATTTTTATCAGGAAAACAAACTGATTAAAGGAGAAGTCATACTTGGCGATAAGCGCGTGGATTTACATAACCTGCAAATGCCAATTCTGAACTTGTATGCCGATAAAGATCATTTAGTTCCTCCTGCTTCGTCGTTGGCACTAGAGGGGTATGTAGGTACTCAGGATTATACATCGCGAGGCTTCCCGGTCGGACATATCGGAATGTATGTTAGTGGCAAGGTTCAGCGAGATTTACCGCCTGTTATTGTTGAATGGTTAAATGCGCGATCGCATTAAAAGCAGTACGCGGAGCGTAATCGGCTTAAGCCACTTTAACAGTTAAGCTGTTAGACATTTAGGCTACCATAAAAGTCTGACGGGGGGACGGGGAGAGAGTTTTTAAGAAGTCTTTCTTCACTCATTAATAGGAAATCTAGATGTGGAATAGCTTATCAGTGTTTGGGAATTCTGTAATTCAATAAGCAAGGAAACTACTAACTGGTAACTGGTTGTTGAAAAGGAGCGAGATAAAAGAGAAACCGATGGCTAATGTGGTTTAATTGGCAAACGCACTTGAAATTTTGTTTCTCCAGGTTGGGAGTCGAAGCGAATATCGCCTTTGTGTTGTCCGACAATGATGCGCCTAGCAATATCTAATCCCAATCCCGTTCCTTTTCCCGCTTCTTTGGTCGTAAAAAATTGCTCGAAAATGCGCGATTGAATTTCGGGAGGAATGCCACCCCCATTATCTGCAATCTCGACTAAAACGCGATCGCCCTCCACCGCAGTTCGGATATTTAGATTTCCTTTTCCGTTCATAGCATCGATCGCATTGTCGATTAAATTCGTCCAAACTTGATTGAGTTCTCTTCCATAAGCACAGATAAGAGGCAAATTACCAAATTCTTTAGTAACGGTAATGCCGTATTTGAGTTTGTATTTGAGAATGGTTAACGTACTGATAATTCCTTCATGAACATCGACCTCTTGCATGGGGGCGCGATCCATGTAGGAATATTCTTTCATCGATTTAATTAACTCATAAATACGCTGCGAACTCTGCTGAATCTCTTCTAGCAAACAAGTTCCCGTCAGCGTAGCTTCGAGCCAAGTTAAAATACTGCCGATGCAATTCCCATCAACCTGTTGCGCGAGTTCGTCGAGAGTATCGGTTCCCAAGCGGGCCGATGCTAATACGGGCGCGAGTTTCCAGGCATCTTTAACATTGCGATCTTCGAGCCAATCGGTTATTTCATCTTCGAGTTCGCTTTGGGTTAAAGGAGCGAGTTTGTCGGTATTTTTAGCAGATTCGAGCGATCGCGCATAAAAATCGCATAAAAACGCCAATTGCCCTTCTGAGATAGGCTTTTGGTGCATTTTCAGGGCCAGAGAAGGTAATTTCTGCAACACCTCTTCTAAAGTTTGTACGTTGCGGCGCATGGCAGCAGCAGGATTGTTTAACTCATGGGCGAGTCCTGCCGAAAGCGTGCCCAATGAGATGAGTTTAGCTTGTTGCTGGCTGACAGATTCGTGAATTTGCGATCGCTCGGCTGAAATCTTGAGGATGCGTCGCAAAATCGTCGGACACATCTGCAACATCTCCCAAAATTCCTCTGGCGTTAGTTTGTAAAGATGTACATCTGTCAGCGCCCGTCCGCTAGTGGGATAGGGTTCGTCGAGCAGCAAAATCAACTCGGCAAACACGTCTCCTGCAACTAAAGTAACTGCATGAGCTTCTTGCTGTCCGACTTTACGAGTCCATTCGGTTTTCCCTTCTAAAATGATGTAGAAGCCATCGGGCGGATCTCCTTGTTTGGCGATTTGGGTTCCGGCGCTCAATCGAACTTCGTTCCCCTGTTCTGACAAACACTGAAGTTGGTCTTCCGGTAGGTGGGAGAACAAGGGAATTTTCCGTAATGTTTTAATGTCGATTGTCATAATACATCCGCTAGATATCGGTGTACAAATTGAACGCAAATCGATCCTTCTCCAACACCAGAAGCAACCCGTTTAATAGAACCGTAACGCACATCGCCAACAGCAAAGATACCAGGAATATTCGTTTCCAACAGAAAAGGATCGCGCTCTAGAGTCCATCCTTTGGGTCGTCCGTTTTTTAATGGTAAATCGGGCCCTGCCAGAATAAACCCTCTTTCATCGCGATCGAGTTTACCGTCTAACCATTCAGTACGGGGCATCGCTCCGATGAAGATAAATAAAGAAGTTGCAGGAACTGTTTTCACCTCATCGGTTAGCAAGTTTTTAATTGTTATCGCTTCTAGATTAACTTCTCCTTTGACTTCAGTGACGCTGGTATGAGTTAGCACCTCGATATTATCCATCGCGTCAATTTGGTCGATGAGATACTGAGACATACTTTTAGTTAGCGAGTCCCCCCGTATTAACATCGTTACTTTACGGGCGTACTTAGAGAAGTACATCGCTGCTTGTCCGGCAGAGTTAGCCCCGCCAACGACGTAAACATCTTCATTAGCGCACGATAGCGCCTCGGTTTGCGCTGCACCGTAATAAACTCCCGCTCCTGTAAATTTTTCAATTCCAGAAACATCTAAGCGCCGCCATGCTACTCCTAGCGCCAAAATCATCGCATGACAACTAATTTCTTTGCCATCGCTAAGGGTGAGAATGCGATAGTTATTATCGACTCGAACGCCAAGCGCCTCTTGAGGGCTGAGGATTTCTACCCCAAAACGTCTTGCTTGAGTTACGGCTCGACGGGCGAGGTCGCCGCCGCTCAAACCCACAGGAAAGCCCAAATAATTCTCGATGCGCGAGCTAGTCCCTGCCTGACCGCCTGGGGCTTCTCGTTCGATCAAGACAGTGCGCAGCCCTTCTGAAGCGCCATACACCGCAGCCGCCAAACCCGCAGGCCCTCCGCCAACGATCGCCAGGTCGTAGAATGGCTTGGCAGCTTGGGTTTGCAGTCCGATTTTTGGGCGATTTCAACGTTGCTCGGCAAACTGGCGCTCGAACCGTCAGAAAACATAACTAACGGTAGTTTTAGCTTTTCTGGCGTACTGTAACTAATAATTTGTTTGGCTTCTTCGGATTGTTCGATATCCATCCAGCGATAGGGAATTTGGTTGCGAGCCAGAAAGTCCTTGACGCGGTGGGATTCGGGCGACCAGCGATCGCCAATGACTTGTATTCCTTCAAAAGGTGGATGAAAAGTAGCCTGCCAATCGTCTATCAAATCGTCTAGAACTGGGTAAAGTTTTTCTTCAGGCGGATCCCACGGTTTGAGCAGGTAATAGTCGAGTTTAGCCGTATTAATTGCTCGAATGGCGGCTTCTGTATCGGCATAGGCAGTTAGCAAAACTCGTTTGGCTTCAGGAAAGATTTCGCTTGCCTTCTCTAGAAATTCTACCCCGCTCATCTGCGGCATTCGCTGATCGACAAGAAATAAAGCGACTGTATCGTTACGTAATTTTAACTGTTTGAGCGCATCGATCGCCGCCTGACCGGAATCGGCTCTTAGAATACGAAAGTTCTCGCCGTACTGTTGCCGCAAGTCACGGGCAACTGCTTGCAAGACTTCAGGATCGTCGTCAACTGTCAGGATTGCTGGTTTTGCCATAACCGGACTGTATGAGGGTAGCGTTTCCTGCGATTATAGACTATTTAACCCCTTTCAAAAGTCGAAAGTTCAAAGTTCAAAGTTCAAAAAAGTCTCCCCAATCACCAATCTCCCCAATCACCAATCCCCAGTCACTAGTCACCATTCACTGAATTGGCAGCCAAACTTTAAAAGTAGTATGTCCGGGTTGACTCGTCACTTCAATTTTGCCTTGATGTTTTTGACATCCTCTCCGTGCGTTTACGCCGGAGAGGATGTCAATTCAACAGTTTGGTCTAAATCTCCCGATGCGATCGCTGCGCTAGCTTGGTTAAGACGCTTAATAGGACTAGCAATCCAACGTGCGGTATATATTCCCAACAGCGTTGCTATTGCTAATGCTCCCAAACACAGCAAAAAAGTTGCATTAATCGAGCCGCGAGTTTCCGCGATCGCTTCTTGCCCGTTTTTAAAGGAAAGATAGCCCACCAATCCAACCGTTCCCACGATCTGAAGACGAAAGGAACGATTAGCACTGTTCTCAGTTTTGTTTTACTCGCTAGTCGCTTAAAATTTTTTAACATTATCTTAGTAAAAGATTGGGATACTGGCGATTAATAACAGGAACATCAAAACACCAGGATACTAAGAGAGTGGGAGAGCGGGCAAAAATATAACAAAAATCTAATTTTCCTAAACTCTTCGATGCTCCACTCAAAAAGAAGAAGCAAGCTATCTCTGAATTGCCAATCACTATTCACGCTTTATCAATACCTAATGCTTTCAGCCATTTTGTTCGATCTAGACGGAACCCTCGTTAATAGCGATCCCGTACATTATTTAACCTGGCAAGAGGTTTTATCAGAATTCGGCATCTCTGTCGATCGCGATTTCTACCAACAACATATCTCTGGAAGATTAAATTCGGCAATCGTGCAGGATATTTTACCGCAGTTGTCTCTTGAAGAAGGATTAAAATTCGCAGACGCAAAAGAAGCTCGTTTTCGTCAGTTAGGCACTCGCTTGCAACCGATAGACGGGTTGTTAAAATTACTCGATTGGTCGGCTTCTCGACAACTCAAACAAGCGGTCGTCACCAATGCTCCCCGCGCTAACGCTGAATTTATGTTAGAGGTTTTACAACTTACTTCAGTATTTTCTACGGTGGTTCTCGCTGAGGAAGCGCCGCGAGGAAAACCCGATCCCGCGCCTTATCTGCTATCATTAGAACGGCTAAATGTCAATAGCGAAGGTGCGATCGCGTTTGAAGATTCGACCTCTGGGATTCTTTCGGCGACGAGAGCGGGACTGTATACAATTGGAGTGGCTTCAACTCACGATCCCCAACAATTGATCGATGCTGGAGCAAATATGGCGATCGCCGATTTTACCGATCCCCAACTTTGGAAATGGTTAGAGTCTAATTCGTAATTTCACTTAGCAATGCTTTCAGTTGTATCGGTAACGCCTAGCGCCATTTTTTTGATTTGGTCTTTAAATTCCACGGGAGCTAAAGATACAGCTTGCTCGAATAAAGGATCTGCTTCCGCCTTCTTAGCTTGTTTTTGCAAGAGTAAAGCTTTAGCCAATACGGGACGAAAATCTTGCTGGTTAGATTTTATGGCTTGCTCGTAAATGGTAATGGCTTCAGGATAGCGATCTTGCTTGACATAAATCTCACCTGCTAGCAACTGAAGCGAGGTAGTATTGGTAGCATCGACAGATTTATCTTTAAGTGCGTCCATAAGGGTTTTTTGTGCTAAGTTAATAGCCTCTGTCCCTCGATTTTGCAAGAGCAAAAGATCGGTTAATCCCTTCAAAGCTTGGATGTCTCTGGGTTGAGAAGCGAGAATAGTGCGATAAGCGCCTATGGCTCCCTCATAATCTTCAACTTGCTGTTTGGCTTGAGCGAGTAAGATCGTGTAATCTGTCTGTTGGGGATTAAGAGAAGCTAATTTCTCTAAAGGTGCGATCGCGCCATTGAGATCGCTTTGTTGAAGTCTTATTTCTAAGAGTCCTTTCAAAGCGTTTTGATTGTCAGGCTCGCGTTCTAAGACCAACTGATATCCTAACGCTTTAGTTTCTAAGGTTTTTTGCGATCGAGTCGCTTCTTGTGAAGCATTATTAAGAACTTGTCCTTCTTGGGCAATACTGTTTACCAGAGGTAGTATGGAAAATGAAATTAAAGCTAACAACATCAAAATGACACTGATAGAAACCCAACGACTACGCTTTTCTTGAGAGACTTTCATAGTTTCTTCGCTTGCTTAAAAATAGGAGAAAATCTAGAAAAATTTGCTTTTTTATCTTTTGCGTTACTCGTTATTGAGTACAATGAGCAGACAGTCATCTATTCAAGTTTAAGGTTGTATTGATTCCACAATATTATCGATTTTGGCATCAATCAAAAAAGTTTGATAGCGCGATCGTGCAATATATCTACTATCTAGATTATTGTAGGTCGCATCAATCTTCTTAATCTTGACCTTTGTCAATCAGAGTGTGTGTCTCCGCCGCTAGGAGTGTGATATGAATTCCTCTGAGAATCGATCCTCCGAATCTCACCGTCCATCTGACAAACTTTCGTCAGAAATTGCTAAACCCCCCGTTCGTCCTATTCCGCCTTCTCCTCCCGTTAAACCAGCACCTACTGCTGAGGTTGAGGATTCTGCTGCGGTGGAAAGAAACGAACCGATTCCACCACCTTCCCACCCCAGACAGTATCGCGCCATTGGTTTAATTCGCGGTCAATATAAGCGATCCGAAGAACAAATGACGAGAGGAACCTTAATAACTTCTGATGGAACTGAGATTGAAGCAGTTTTGTTAGGTCGCGTGATTAGTTTGCTCAAAAATCATCTCGATCTCGAACAACCTCATTTGTGGGTTGTTTATCCGCGAACCAGACAGCAAGACGATTGTTTGCACATCCAAATCGTCGGCGTTTGGGAACCCGAAACGCTCAATAAAGAGACATCTCCAACCCCAGAACCAAGCCCAGAAGCTACTTCAATTAAGACTGAGAGCGGTTATTTTTCCATTCGCGGCGAAGTGGTTTATTATTCTCAAGATAAGAAAACAATTATCGTCAAAATTCGGCAATCTCCTAAGCGAGAAGATGAAAGACCCAAATTTTTCAAATTAAAACTCGAAGGCGATTTGTCCGATCGCCCCGTAGGTCATTTTTGGGATTTACAGGCTCAGCTACAAGCTGATAATTTATTTGTTCGAGAGGCTACCGATCTAGGTCAATTATTTAAGAAAAAACCCTTTTCTAGAAAGCCGATGAAAGGTCGTCCCGAACGTTCGGAGCGATCGGATCGTCCTCAACGTCCCGATCGCCCAGCAAGGCGCAATACTGCTTCTGGTTCCCCTGAAGCGCCTCAAAAGCCTTCGCCGGCAGAAGATAAACCATTAGGTGGGCGTGTAATACCTAAACCGACTCAAAAGAAAAAGTAACAGTCCTCAACAATAACCAGTTACCAGTAGCGCGTGAAGTGTCCTGTTAACTGGTTATTCTCAAAAAGAAGACGAAAATTTTCTAATTCCCCGTTATTGATTGCTGTTGATAAGCTAAATAAACAGCTTCTAGAAAGAGATTAGCTGTCACATTTTCGGGAACTTCTTTTAAGGAAATTATGTCTTTAATTCTCTCGGCAATTTTTCGACATAATTCTCTTTTTGCTTGAGGGATCATTTCTTGTCGTCGTCGTAAATACTCTCGAATGACTGCAAAATCTTCCGATCGCAAGCGAGAAATATCAGCTTCTATTAATAATTGGTTTGCTAATGTCTGTGCTTCGTCTGATAGGACAATCTGAGACTTATTAGCCGTTTCTTCTTGAATAACAATTGTTCCTGCTACTAGATCTCCTAAGCGTTTTTCGCGCTTACCGAGCAGAATTAAAAATACACCGATAAAAAATATATCGTCAACTGGTCGAAGCAAAGCACGAAGCGTAGCTTGTTGTATGCGAACAGTTTTTCCATCATCGCAAAGGACGCGGATTTTGACAAACTTTTTACCAGGTGTTTGTCCTTGCCAAAAAGTTTCAAAAAAGACAAAATATCCTACATAAATGGCAAAGAAAATTAAAAACTGAATGGCAATTAACCAAAGATAAGTATTATTTGTAGTCCCTCCAATATTAGAAAGAAGATCGGAAAGAAGAAGAGATAAAAAAGCCCAGGCTATTAGTGCAATAGTGAGTGCTAAACCTAAAACAATATAATCAATGACGAGGGCATAAGCTCTGTTACCAATTCCTGCCAAAGTAAATTCTAATTCTACACTTTCCGGCGTTTGTAAAGAAAATTGATTAAAAAAGCGCATTAGCGATTAGACTTGTTTGATTTTTAGAATTGCTGACAAAATATTGCATTTCTTAGCAAGGCTTAAGGTCTACTATCTCTTATCTCTAAATCTATTCCTTCTTTTCGAGTTCTAAGATCGTAGTAAATTACTGCTTTGATTGCTTGCCAGAAAGGAATTAAAAATGCTCCTAATACAATACTTAGGGCTAAGTTAATTAAAACCGCGATCGCCGAATCTTGAGGTAAGAAAAAACCAATTAAATTAACCACCAAAGATAGAGGAAGAGTAATTAAAAAAGCTACAAAAAAAATTAGTTGCAATCGCACGACAAATCCTTTAGTTAGATTCCAACTTCGACCAATGGCAGCAGAAGCATCTGTCTCGGATTCGATGGCTATTGGTAATTCGACAATTGATAGACGAGAATACAGCCAAATATAGCCAAAAAATAATCCAATCAAAGCTACAATTCCTAATAAAGAAATAAAAATCAGCAAAGCAGAATTTTGCTGGGCAATAGTAGCTAAAATGCCAAAAACAATCGCAAAAAATAGTCCAACTCCAACAAATGCGCCCAGAAAAATTAAACTAACTAATATTCCTGCTCCTAAAAAAGTCCACAGTCGAGGTTTAACATGACGGCGCGCTTCGTTAACTGTTTCAGGATGTTCGATAATTTCGCTGTAAGCAAGACGGGAAATTAGTCCTGAAATTGCAGCGAATTTCGCCCAGCCATAAACTGGAACAAATATCCACAAGTAAGATTGTAATGCCAGACTATAATACAATTTAAAGCGATCGCGATAAATTCGTAAACCAGCACTGACAACATTTCCAACACTAAGAGAACCCAAGGGTTGTTGAGGCGTTAAGCTATCGGACATAGAGAATATTGGGAGAAATCCACAATACGAACGTTTTTAACCGATATCTTAAGCGAGGTTTCTCGAAATTTCTGTAAATTTAAATTTTTATGAACATTCAACGTTGGATTGCGAGACGGGAATCGAACTGGCAACGATTAGAGATTCTTTTGCAGCAAGTCGAGAAAAAAGGAATAAAATCTCTAACAGCATCAGAAATAAAAGAACTAGCAGGTTTATATCGCTCTACATCTGCCGATCTCGCTCGTGCGAAAACAGAGCAAGTCGGACAACTTATCGTTCAAAATTTACAAAAACTGACCTCTCGCGGTTACAGTCAAATTTATCAAGGTTCGCGCACTCAAGAATGGTCGGCTATTTTAGAATTCTATCGCTGGGGATTTCCTAAAGTCGTTCAGCAGACTTGGGTTTATAGTGCTATAGCTACAGCAATTTTTCTGTTGAGTGCCTTAATCTCCTGGTGGTATTCTTGGCAAGATCCAACGTTTATTTCGCTGCTTGCTCCTTCACATTTAATTGCTCAAGTACGCGATCGCGGCGAACTGTGGATGGGTTCTATTTTAGACTATCAACCCGTAGCCTCTAGCGGAATTATGGTTAACAATATGACCGTTGCGTTTAGAGTCATTGCAGGCGGGATTACAGCGGGGATTTTTACCGTATTTAGTTTGGCATTTAACGGGTTTTTTATGGGTGCGATCGCAACCCTAGTCGGTCAGCATAACTTAGCTTATCCTTTTTGGGCCTTTGTTTTTCCTCACGGTTCTCTAGAATTACCTGCCATTTTCCTTGCAGGCGGCGCGGGTTTTTTAATTGCTAGGGGATTGCTGTTTCCTGGTAACTATCGTCGCGCCGATTCTCTTAAAATTTATGGGTTTCAAGCAGCACAATTAGTTTTTGGAATTGTTCCCATGTTGTTCGTTGCGGGAATTATTGAAGGATTTTTTTCGCCAGTAACTCAGATTCCCGAACCGATAAAATACTTGACAGGAACACTTTTATTGACCTTACTAGTTGTCTATTGCACCCGCGATCGAGCTAGAATCTAGCAAATCGTATTCCTAACACAACACTTATCAAAACATGACCATCGATCGCAACGAATACCGTCAGCGTCGGGAACAAATAATGGAGAAGATTGGTAGCGGAACCGCGATCTTTCGCAGCGCTCCCACTGCCGTCATGCACAACGACGTAGAATATATCTATCGCCAAGATAGCGATTTCTTCTATCTAACGGGATTTAACGAACCCGAAGCAGTAGCCGTCCTAGCACCCCATCACCCAGAACATCGTTTCATTCTCTTCGTACAGCCAAAAGATCCCGCACTAGAAACGTGGACGGGATATCGTTATGGAGTAGAAGGCGCAAAAGAGGTATTTGGCGCAGACGAAGCTTATTCGATCGCAGAAATTGATGAAAAACTGCCCCAATATTTAGAAAAAGCCGATCGCATATATTATCATTTGGGACGCGATCGCGTGTT
>JAAUUT010000153.1 GCA_012031035.1 Candidatus Altimarinota bacterium
TGCATCTCGAATGACTTGTTGAAATACGATTTCGCGATCGTCAAGTGTCACTGCAAGGTATACGTCCAGAAGGATGCCATTCTATATCGCTAACTCGTCCTGGTTGTTTGCCTTGGTTCTTTTTAACTGAAAAGGTAAAACGACGACCGAATTGACTGCCATTGACTTCAACTAATTCGACTCCTTTACCGGGTTCGTCTGTTGCGATCGCCAATAAATTCCCTTCTGAGTTGATACTAATATTATGTGGGTTGCGTCCGAGTTGTAAGCTGTTTGCTATTGTTGGTTTTTGAGGATTGCTTAAGTTGACTGCCGTTACCTTAGCACCCGCAGGCAAGTCGGTAAAAACATTCTTCACCTGTTGAACGCCTTGGGGCGCAGAACCGCGAGTTTCAGCGATGTAGGCGATGTTGCCATCGGGAGACACAGCGATGACGTTGGGCCAAGATGCAACTGAATTAGAAACGTTTAACTGCGCTACAGTAGGATTTTGTCCGTTACTTGGCAAGCTGATGACACTTAAGGTATCTTTTGCATTTGGCGATCGCTTCAGCTTTCCATCGACATAAGCACTCGCCACCATGTCTGCATCGGAAATTGCCAAGAGATAGCGACCCGAAAATCGATCTTGCTGGTTTGTTGGGTTAGCATTAGTTGCAACAGCTTGGTTGGTGTTTGATGAGGCAATTTGGCGATCGCCAAATTGACAAGCTGATAAAAAAATAAAGACGCACATAGTAACGTAGCGAGTTTGATATTCTCGTTCATGAAATTCCTCTAATTTTTATACGCAGGCAATTATGGTTAATACTGATACTGGTTACTGACATACAGATGTTCCAAACTCAGTTTTTTGATACTGAATTTGACCTGTGTTGGCAGCTTTTAATAAAGCAGGTAGCGTAAATAGATAATCGCGATCGCGCACCATTGTATGACAGCTAATACAAGAACCTTGACTGCTAGACACTAAATTTCCAGAGGGACTGTACCAAGCAGATTGCCACTCGCCGCTATCGTTGCTGACTCGCCATCCAGTTTGCTTTTCCCGCACGAATACATTATTGAGTTGGTTTGGCATCAAATGTCCATTACTGCCTATTCGTGCAGAATGGGTTTCCATTGCAATTACTGTAGTGCTTGGCACGATTTTTCTTGTTTTAATAGTATTAACGACTTCTCGATTAACGTACATTTTCCGTACAATCTGACTTTTGGGACAATCTACTGTTGCATACTGAAAGAATTTAGTTTGATAATCAGCAGGGAAATCAACAACAGATGCTTGTCCGGCGAATGCAGAAAAAGCGATCGCGATTCCTACGGTCAATAAACTAGTTATTAAAAATTTCCAGAATTTCATATCTAATCAGCAGTTAAATCCCTCAAACGTGCTTCAGAAAGTTTGGGATCGAAAGAAATTTTCGGATCTAATGTCGCCACTGGAAAGCGCGGTGTCACTGGACGACGAAAATCGATCGACTCAACAAAAGCAATTAAATCTGCATTTTGTGTTGCTGCACCTCGTTCGTTGTATTTCTGGTAATTTGGATGGTCAGGAGCAAGTGAATCCCAATCTGCATAAGCTGTTAACCCTACATTAAGCGTTTCTGGCAAATCGGGTCGAATGAACTGTTCTAGAACCTTCCATTCGCGCGAACCATCTTCTTGATAAAGTAGTGTAAATAATTCTCCAGAACGAGCAACCCGCAGACGAACCCATCCTTCTTTTGCTTCAGAAATTTTGAGGGTTGAGACACTGTTATATGTAGATTTAATTTCAAAATGAGGACTCCCCGCAGGAAAAGCAGTGCCGATGCTAAAAAATAACCAGTTTTCTCCTTTAGGTGTCCAATTCTCTTTTGTAATGGTACGCGGCGCACGAATAAATAAACCCGCTAGTGAAAAGGAACGCTGTGGAAGTGTGGCATTTGTTCCTTGCACTTTCAGTCGAGTAGTGACAATAAAATCGCCTGTCACTTCGCGATAGAGATGACCTGCTTTATTATCCTCAAACCATCCTGAAGACTTGGGTCGCAACACTAATTGTCCGTTTTCTACTTTAGGAGTTTCCCACTTCGACACCCAACCTTCTACTTGTAATTCTCGCCATCCCTGTAATGCTTCTGGATGGTCAAATCTTGTAGAAAGCGATCGCAAGTCATCTATTTTAGTTTCATTACTCACCATTCGATCTTCTGTTGTCATGTCATTAGTTGCAACTGCAACACCCATAACAGTCATAGCAGTCATTGCAATTGCCGCAGACGCGATTGCCCAAGGGGCAGCGGCAAGACCGATCGCAATTTGACGTTTCATCTATTCTTCTTTATATTTATTTAATTTTTTCTATCCTAATTTGATTTTTCAAAGATATTTATACATGTTGTAAGCAGATTGATACACTAGACGAATAAATCGATTAGCTGCTTATCAACAATGGAACTCCAGCATTTTCGATGTTTTGTAGTTCTAGCTGAAGAATTACACTTTACTCGTGCGTCCGAACGCTTGCACCTATCGCAACCGCATTTGAGTCGTATCGTTAACCAAATCGAGAAACAATTAGGCGCTACTTTAATTCGTCGTACCACCCGCCAAGTAACCCTTACGGATGCTGGAAAGAAGTTTTTCACAGAAGCAAAATCCGTTCTCAATCGAGTAGAAGAAGCGATGCAGGCGATGCAACAATTTGCTGAGGCAGAAACCGAACGATTGACAATAGGATTTACTGAAATGGCAAGGCATTATGTCGTGCCAAAAATTTTATCTGCATTTTGCGATCGCCATCCGCAGATACAACTTGATATTCTTGAAAGTTGTACCGAAGAATTAGTGGAATCTCTTAATAAAGCAGAAATAGATATTGCGTTTCTTCATCCGCCATTGCGAGCTAATTTTTTAGAAATGCTTCCTTTAGGTCAAGAATCCTTTGCGATCGCATTGCCGATAGACCATCCACTCGCATCGCAAAAAGAAATTCAATTTGCCGATTTAGCCAATGAAACTTTCATCTTACATTATCGCGAATGCGGGCCAGTACTCTACGATCGCATTCTCCAACTTTGTCAAAAAGCTGGATTTTCTGCTAAAGTCGTTCATCAAGACGCAAAAAAGTCTTTTTTAGGATTTGTTACTGCCAAAATGGGTGTTTGTTTAATGACATCCAGTATGCAAAATGTTAAAAATCCAGGCATTATCTGTCTTCCCATCGCAGGCGAAGCTCCAACTCTAGAATATGCGGCAGCGTGGCGACACGATAATACTTCAACTTCCGTTGCGACATTGGTAGAGGTGCTGCGAAATTGTTAAGCTGCTCCATATCTAAATTTATAACTTAATTTTTTACGAACAAAAGGTAATAGTATTTCAATAACAAATTTCCTGCCTCATCTAGATTGCGTCCAAAAGTAATAATTCCCTCTTCGTGTCCGCTCATTACTAAAATTTGCGTTTCTCCTAAATTGTCTTCTCGACATAATCTAATGATTTCTCTTGCCATTTCTGGCGTACCATAAGCAATATTTTTAGCAGTAGTTGGAACTTTATCCATTAGATTTCGCCACAAATCTAGATGATGAACGTGAATAACAACATCGATTCTGGGATTAGCTTCATAAATTGCGGCATGAGTTAAAGCTTCTGATGAAGCTTGAATAGGCCCCAAACAAGTTACGTAATTTTCTTCCCAATTGTAATCAATGACTTTTGTATAATGTCGCTCGTTTAAAGCAGGTAATCCCCCTGTTTTCGTGCCAGAAATAATAAAGCAAGTACGATCTTCTTGACAACGAATACTCAGATTGCCAAAACCGATTCCGTTATTGTATTGACCGATCAATCCCAAATGATATAACTTATCTCTCCATCGATTGAGTTCTTGTATTGCCTCGAAAGAGAAAGGTGGTGCATCGAGCCAGTTGCATTGATACTTAACATATCCTTCGTCAAACATCGGCTTATCTGTTGTAAATTGAACTTATTACTAGTATTTAATATTTTCTAGCTGCGATCGCGATCGCAATTTCTTGCTGCGAGCGAACACAGCTTATTGTCTTCCAAAAAGTCATAATTATTTCAGAACACTCCGAGAAAACATAGCAAAGGGCAAAACTCGCCGAGGCTAATTGCGTTACCAAAGCGAAAACACTGATAGTTGCCCTTTTTTTCTTTTTTAACATGAGGGCGCACGCCATGGGCTTTAGAAAGCCTGGAGAGACAGAAAATTATGAATGTATAATTTTCATAACTCATGTCTAAGGTGAAATTAAACAACAGAAGAGTTCATTTCTTGTGCCTTATTTCTTTTGACGGTGTAAAAACCTCGACCAAATTCAGCCAAAGTGTTTAAGATGTGAAGAATCCCCACTACTCTTTTCGCTTGGGAACCAGTTGCCCGAAATAACCGCCAACGCCAAAATAAGCCAAGTCAGCAAAACGCGAGCGGTAACTAGGATAGATCGCCGCGATCCAAATGCTACCGCTTATGAGCGTCAGCACGACAAGCGATCGCACCGAGAAATTCTGGTTAAACCAATCAGAACCCCACATTTAGCGTCCCATCGACTTAACCAAGTCATCACCCGCTATAACTGCGGTTGGAAAAACAAAACTCAAATTTTCTCGGTAGCGGCGATCGCTTTTAACCAAACTCATAAATTCCCGATGCCCCTTGCGAGTACGACCCACCAAACAGCCAGCAGATGCTTGCCCTACGTTACCAACGGGCAAATCGTACCCCCAAACCAAATTAGAGTACAAACAAGCTCTTAATGGCAGACAAGTTCATTATCGTCCGTCTCACTATACTTCTAAGACTTGTAAATCTCTTGTAGAAACGATAACTTGAGATAAAGGAGCAGCTAAAACTCTCGATAAGACATCCATCGCTTCGGTTACGACAAGTCCATGTTTGAGATTGTCTTCACGCCATTGTTTTAATTCTTGGAGAACGGTAGTATTAACCGCCATCCCTACTTCTTGCCACACGTCCTAGTTAATAGAAATTGTAGCGCGATCGCGCTGGACATCTTTTCGCGAACAGCGTAGTTTTCCGCTCCCCCAAGCCCCTTGGATAGGAAGCTAAGAAAAAAGTCGTACATGGCGTGAACTTCAGTAAAGACGCGATCGATCGCGTCTCTACTGAACTACTAATTCCTGATAACATAGAATTTAAGTATCCTCTTTTATAGGGATACACCTCCACACATACTACTCTGTCAGTACTTCTTGAGCCTTTTCGTCAGTCAAACGGACAAATTTCTATCTGTTAGATAGAACATTTGTATTGAAAAAATAATAGAGATTTTAGGTGATAAATCTATGACGACAACGCCTGCTCAAGAAGCGATCGCCACTTTAATCGAATTGGCACAAAATGGAGAAATCGATCCTTGGGACGTTCCAGCGATCGAAATTATCGATCGCTTCTTAAGAGAATTAGGATTGCCAGAAAATATCGATGCCGTCCAAGGACAGGCAGATTTACCCAAATTTGGACAAGCATTTTTGTGGGCATCGATGCTAATTTTACTCAAAGCCGATACTTTAGCTAGTTTAGAAGCCGAAGAACCAGAAGGCGAACTAGAAGACCTCGAAGCTACCGACGTAGAAAATATTCGTCGTACCCTACCGCTTAATTTAGAACATTACGTTCGCCGACGAGCCTCCGCACCTCCCACGCGCAGACGACGAGTGACCCTACAAGAGTTAATCGCACAAATCGAACAAATTGCCGCCGAAATCGAAACTGTCTCTACTACCGCTTCTGTCGTACAGCGAGTGCGTCTTCCCTCTCGTAAAGAAGCGATGCGCACGATTACCGAACTCGCTCACCAAGAAAATTTAACCGAGTTAGCCAGTCGCTTAGAACAGTTTCTCACCTTCGAGCTACCGCAGATAGCCCCCGACAAGAAACAAATCGAGTTAGAAGAACTGTTAACTTGGTGGAGTGCGAGCAAAATCAATCAGTCGATGCCTATTACAGAAACTCCCCACACTCGCGATAAAGTTGGTGTTTTTTGGGCGCTTTTGTTGTTGTGTTCTCAATCCAAAGTCGAGTTATCTCAAGTAGAGTTTTATCAAGATCTAACCATTGAACTCGTTCGATAATGGTGGCTGGTGATTGATGAATGGGGACTTAGGATAGTGGGAAATCGGGAGGCCAGGATATTGGGAGATTGGGAAATAAAGATAACAATTAATAAACAATCCCAATCCCTAATCACCAATCGCCAATCGCCTGCTAAATTGTTGAAATCCATGCAACAAAAGATATAAAGCTTGAGAGAAATTGAAGATCTCTTAAAGGTAAATGCTAAACTGGGCATTATCATTTTGTAAAATTGCGCCATAGGGTTGAGGAACAAACATTCATGAAAGCCATGATTTTGGCGGCTGGTAAAGGAACTCGCGTTCGTCCGATTACATATGAGATTCCCAAGCCATTAATCCCCATTTTTCAAAAGCCAGTGATGGAGTTTTTATTAGAACTCTTACGAGAACATGGCTTCGATCGCATAATGGTCAATGTTAGCCATTTAGCCGATCGAATTGAGAATTATTTCCGTGACGGTCAACGTTTTGGAGTTGAAATAGCTTACTCCTTTGAAGGACGAGTTATCGAAGACGGACAGTTGGTAGGAGAAGCATTAGGATCGGCGGGAGGATTGCGACGGATTCAAGATTTTAATCCGTTTTTTGACGATACTTTCGTGGTTCTGTGCGGGGATGCGTTAATCGATCTCGATTTAACCGCCGCCGTCAAAAGGCACAAAGAGAAAGGTGCGATCGCAACAATTGTCACCAAATCCGTACCAAAAGAATTAGTCTCTAGCTATGGCGTAGTCGTCACGGATGAAAGCGATCGCATTGTCGCTTTCCAAGAAAAACCCTCAGTCGAAGAAGCCCTCAGCACCCAAATTAATACAGGTATTTATATATTTGAACCCGAAGTCATTGACTATATTCCCCCTGGCATAGAATACGACCTCGGCAGTCAATTATTTCCCAAGCTGGTCGAAAAAGGAGCGCCTTTCTACGCCGTTAATATGGATTTTGAATGGGTAGATATCGGTAAAGTTCCTGACTACTGGCAAGCTATCAGAGATGTTTTACTCAGATATATCAAAAACGTTCAAATTCCAGGAATGGAGGTAAAACCCGGCATTTATACCGGACTTAACGTAGCGGTTAATTGGGATAAAGTCGATATTACAGGACCGGTTTACATCGGAGGCATGACTAAAATTGAAGATGGAGCCAAAATTATTGGCCCTTCCATGATTGGGCCCAATTGCTGGATCTGTAGTGGAGCAACCGTTGATAACAGTATCATTTTTGATTATTCTCGTTTGGGATCGGGCGTTCGATTAGAGAATAAACTAGTATTTGGACGCTACTGCGTCGATAAAACTGGTGCGTCTATCGATATGCAAGCAGCCGCCCTCGATTGGTTGATTAACGATACGCGAAAAAGCCTAATGTGGAAGAAACGCAAGAACATCAGGCAATTTTGGCTTTGCTTAATAAGGAATCGTAGGGATTGGTGATTGGTGATTGGGATTGTTTACTAATCGCTCTCTTTGTTTACTAATATCCAGAGCAATCCCAGTATCCCAGTATTCCACTCACCAGTCCCCATTTACTAACTAACAAACTGAGGCATAATTTCTGCACAGGAAAATAAGCCATAAATGCCGCGACGGTGTAAGGTTTTTCCTGCTTTGAGATAGCCAAATGCTGGGCCGCAGACATTGGCTGCCATACTGGTTTCATCGCCTAACGTAAAGGTGTGGGTAGAAATCTTGCCCTCGAATGTCCGTCCCGTAACCTTAACATTGGTACTTAAGGGCTTTTTGGGATTGCGCGTATCAACGACACCGCCAACCGTGACCCGATCGCGATCGCAAATTCCTACCAACTCTAGTATGATATCGTCTGCGTGTTCCATGCCTTCGAGCGCTAGGATACCGTTCGTTTTATCTAAAAGCGCTTCTACTTGAAGATCGCTCATTTGGCTGGCTTTATCTACATCGTAACCTGGTAAATGAGCGATATCTTCGCGAATTGTCGCTTTATAAACTTCCCAATTGGCAATTCCTACCCCAAAAGTAATTTTAACGCTGTGAATCTCGGCATAGCTTTGTGCGGCTAGGGCAGCGGCTGCTGTCAACAACCCAGGTGTTGCGCCGCAACCCGTCATATAAGTAATTCCTGCTGCTTGCAACTGGTATTGCAATTGCAACAATTGTTCTACCGCGCTAGTACGCTTGAGCGCATCGACTAACACGCCTCGCCAACCCGAATGGATAAACATCCGCGCTACATCTGCCATGAAGGTATTTGGCAAGTTGGGCAATGCAAGGAAATAACCATCTGCATTGGCTTTTTCTAGCAATTCTTGAAGGCTATTATTGCTGAGGGTTCCATAGGGATCTACATAACCAACCGAACCGCGATCGCGTACTGTAGCAATACAAGCATCTCCATCCAAGCCTGCCTCATTATAAGCATATCCTTTGCGATCGGCGACTGCGATCCATTTCATTTGTGTTTTGGGTTCGAGAATCCTTGCTGCTGCTTGTCCTAATCCTCCAAATCCCAAAACGCCTACTCGGATAACTCCATCTGCACTCATAACTTCTTTCTCGTTACTTAGACCGATTTTTATTATCCGTTGCGATCGCTCATTAACGAGCAATTTTTTGCTAAATATTAATTTACCAGAACTTCCACCAAAGCCTTGCTCCTGGAAAAAGTTCTCCTGCAACAAATTCTTTATTGCTTTCGCTAACGCAAAAATAGACCCAGTAACAACTACTAATACCATTGTTATTGCGATCGGTTATTATTTGTCCGGGTTCGATCCACCCATCTCCGTCGATATCGTACCACTCTTTAAATTGTTTTTCGCTAAAATAGCCGCCCGTTACGGTGCTAAGAATATAAATGCTACCATAACGAGAATAGGCAGCAAATTTTTTGACTCGAATCCTTTCATTACATAGATTGATTAGGATTGTATTATAGTAATTTTTTCTGCGATCGCGAGCATTTTTTTGATGTACAACTTTGAGACATCTGTTTCCAAACTTAAGATTTTCTGGAACGAGGATTTTTTGTAAACGTTTTTCTTCTTTGCCAATGAAATTAATTCCTCTAGGCAAAGGATAAAATATGTTTTCTGCATCTAAAATTTCACCGCTTGGATAAGCAACGATAAATGCTAATACATCTTTGTGATTAAGTATTAGACCTTGTTCGACTTGTAAATTTGTGCGATCGAACTTGACAACTCGCATCCACTGTGTAGAATTGTCCAGAGGATAACCAATAAAAAATTGATAGTTTCGATTTTGTTGAATATAAGTTTTTAAACGGATTAGTATCGAATTTGAAGGACTTTTCATTGTCTTTTATCTTTGCTTATCAGAACTAAAATTGAATCCTTACAATTTTCCTGATTGAGTCAGAGCCATTCTGTTAAGCGATCGCACTATGCGAATGGCTTTGCTACTGACCAGTGCAGGCGATCGCACTTTTGGTCGCCTAATTATCTGCCATAAGGAGGATATCAAAATTCAAAACCTATGCCTATATTGGCAATCAACCTCAGCAATGTTGAAACTAGTGAAGACTGTTGCTGAGGTTCTGTATATTTTTGTTACAGTCAGCGTTTTTGAGAAATTTTTGCTCTTGACTGAAATGAAAAGTTAAGCGAAACTTACAAACAACTAAAGTAAATCGCTCACTAAATATTAAACTTTGTTAAAATCCGATCTATATTGCTAAGTTAACTCAAGATTATTGTAAGGAGCTTGGCAAAGCAATATAGTCTTCTCCCAAGACAAGCACCATAATCCAAAACGGAGGAAGAAAGGGATCGACTTATGAATATGGAGACTTTGGAATTCATTATCTATCCCGATGGTCGAGTTAAAGAAACTGTGACAGGCATCGTTGGGTCATCTTGTCAAGAGGTAACAGCAGCGATAGAAGCCCAACTCGGCAAGGTGGTGTCAGTAGAGAAGACTTCGGAACATTATGCCCAAACTGTCAACCAATCAGCTAAAACTAGCAATCAAGCTACTTTCAGCGAGTGGTAAATTTTTTTCGACAACTGACTTTTTGTAAAAACTCATTCAACACAATTTTTTTTAAATTATGTCTCACTTTAGCAATATCAAAACCCAAATTCGTAACTTGTCCTCTCTCAAAGCAACCCTTACCGATATGGGAATGGATTGGAAAGAGGGGCCAATCTCAGTGAGAGGATATCAAGGTCAAACCCGCATGGCTGAAGTCGTAGTCGAACAAAAGAATAACTACGATATTGGTTTTAGCTGGAATGGACATGAATATGAGTTGGTTGCCGATTTGCAATACTGGCAGCAACCTTTATCAGTAGAAGGCTTTTTGAGAAAAGTAACTCAAGGATACGCCTTACAAACCGTACTGAGCGAATCGAGCAAGCAGGGTTTCCAAGTTTCCGAACAACAGAAAAATACCGATGGTTCTATTCGTTTAGTCGTCCAACGCTGGAGTGCCTAATGGCTGACTTTTCCCCAAACCCCGATTCCGACCGTTCAGGCTTAGAGCCTGAGTTAGGAGGTATCTTTCGAGATGTCCCGGAACGCTCTGGGTTTGAGCCGGAACTAGGGGGCGAACTGAGGCAAGAAGGCGTGTACGTCGATGAGATTACTTGTATCGGCTGCAAACATTGTGCCCATGTTGCCCCAAATACGTTTTACATCGAACCGGAGTACGGGCGATCGCGAGTTTTCGATCAAGATGGCGATGCAGAAGAAACTATCCAAGAAGCCATAGACACTTGTCCTGTGGATTGCATTCATTGGGTCAACTATTCCGAATTGCAACAACTAGAGGAAGAACGAAGATACCAAGAAGTTAAAAGACTTGGATTTCCTTCACATAACCGCGCAATCCCCCTGGCAAAAATGAAGGAACTAGCCGCCAAAAAATATTCAGCCTATCCGACAACACAACAAGAGTAAAAAGTCAATTCTTTAGCCTTGTTATTACAATAAACCTCGATGGTTGCTATCCATTGAGGTTTTTTATCGTTATTGCGCTTTCACCTACACTTCAAAATCTGTCATAACATTATTATCAAATCTTGAGATGAGAGTTAGAAAGGTAAGAGGGAAGAATTGCTCTTCCGACTCTTTATCTTCGACTTTCTCATGTCAAATCGTCCTTTGCGCCTAGAAGTTACGGTTAATTCATCCGAACCACGATTGTTAGAAGGTTTGGATTACTGGTTGCAATTAGGATTGATTAGCGAGTCTCATGTTAGGTGGGTTGCGAAACAATATTTAACTTGTCCTTTGCCAGAACTTGTTACGGAGTCTACTGTATTACAACGTCCGCCCAGAGATTTTACTCCAGAAACAGTAACCCCAGTATTATTGACTCCAGTCAGGCAAAGGAACAATCTTTTTTCTCAAGCTTGGCAATCGTTTAAAGATGAAATTAGCATTCGCTGGTGGTTATTTCTGGGATTATTTTTAGTTGTTGCATCCTCTGGCGGAATGGCAGCGACACAGTGGCAAAGATTTCCCGATACGCTGCAATATGGGATTTTGTGGTCGTATACGCTGATTTTTTGGATAGTTGGATTTTGGGCGAATCGGCAAGAAGGTCTTCGATTAACCGCGCAAACGCTACAAACGATCGCATTATTGTTAATTCCTGTCAATTTTTGGGCGATGGATGGGTTGGGAGGAAATCCATTGTCATGGATAACTATTGCGATCGCATCTATTTCTTTAACAACAATTTATTTCTTCTATCGCCAATCTAGTCAAAGTATCTTCTTATTTTTTAATTTTATCGGATTGAGCTATCTGCATTGGGGTTGGGAGTGGAAAGAATACCCCGCGATCGCAGTTTATATTGGTGTTGTTGTTACGGCAATTATCTTGCGTTTTTTTTCGCAACAGCAAGCTAACGCATCTCCGGTCAAAATCAATCCAGGGTTTGTTATCTATGCTTTGTCGGTATTGTTAATTAGGGCAATTTTTATCGTCAATCTTCCCATTCAACAGCTAGGGTTAGCGATTGGCGTTTGCGGTTGGTTGATGCAAGGTGCGTCTTTCGAGGAACAAGGAGGACAAGGGGGACGAAGGTAGCGTCTTGCGAGGACGAAGGGCAGACG
>JAAUUT010000154.1 GCA_012031035.1 Candidatus Altimarinota bacterium
TTCCCTGCGTCCCAAGGAATATATTGTTTTTCGCCATCCACCATATCCATTGGACTTATATTACCAAGAGGGTCATTGGGCTTCAGTTTCCCAGTCTTCGGAGTGGTCTTTATATCCGTTTCCTCTCGAACTGGCGGGTCAGCGACCACAACTATTATAGCTTATTTTTGTTGTGTGCTAGCGCACGGTTATTGGTTTGTCTCAATTCATCTCTCCGGTAAACCGGGAGACTTCTTGAGACATAAAGTTAAAAGAATTGTTTTGTGACCTGGATTATTCTTGTCTTTGCTATTCAGGCTAACCAACCACTTGGGCAAATACGATCGCCTCCTCAGATTTCAGTTTAGCCACGCGATCGCCCGTACTATCTTTGCTTCCCATAACAACAGAATCTACCGATATGGAAACGCAGCGATCGCTATTTGTCAGTAAAATAATGTTAGTCCCCGATCGAGCCGCTACCATTGCCGCTAAATTATCGGTTTTGCTGGTAAAGTGCATTGCCTGAGTACCAATGTCGCCCAGTTTAGCCAGTCGCAGAGAACTAATCGGTAAGCGTTTTCCATAACCTTGCATCGAAACGAGTAGTAGATTTTCATTGGGTGCGATCGCGACGCAACCCGCCAAATTTTCGCCATAGCGCAATCGCAGAATCTGATTTCCTTGGGCGCTACGTCCCATCAAAGGAATTTGCGCGTCGTCGATCGCAAAGCGCAATATCCGTCCGCCTGTCGTCGCGATCGCTAAATCTTGTTTTTCTTGAGCCAAACAGACATAACTCAGGCGATCGTCTTCTTTGAGTTTAACTAACGCTAGTCCACGATTGCCCAAACCTTCTAATTCTGAAACGGGCGGTCGCTTAATTTTGCCTTTCTCGGTCAAGAAAATCAAATCGAGTTTGTTTTTCTCTTGCGGTAAGAAAAAATGCGCTACAACTCTTTCTGAATCCCTCTGAGCACTTCCTGACAGAAGACTCATGACCGTTTTTTGCAGGTTTCCTTCTAAAGGAATATCTTTGACAGCTAAAGGATAAGCTTTGCCACTATCGGTAATAATCAATAATTGCTCTCGCTGACCGATTACCTGCGTGTAAATGGCAAAATCTTTGTTGTTTGATGCAACTTTCGTTTTAGGTTCGGGAGGATGCCAATAAATATAACCTTTGTGAGTAATTTCTAATACCGAATCTTCTGTTGGAGTCGTGGAGAACAGGGGAAGAGAGAAAGAATCAGAAATGGAAGAAGGTTTTTTCTTTGTCGCTTTATCTTCCTTCAAGGCAACCGTTGTGCCTTTATTATCCTTATTTTCTTTGGACGCAAGCCTTGTGCCCCTACTATCCTTGTCTCCCTTGTCCCCTTGTCTCCTTGTCTCTTGATTTTGAGGAGGTTGAGATACAATACGGGTGCGGCGTTCGTCGCCAAATTGACGCTTGAGCGATCGCAATTCTTTTTTGAGTGACTTCATTAATTCGTTGCGATCGCTTAGAAGAATTTGCAGTTGATTGATTCTCGTCTCTAACTCTTCATGTTCGGTTTGTAGTTTTTGTCGCTCTAACCCAGTCAGGCGGCGCATCGGCATAGCTAAGATAGAATCAGCTTGCGAATCGCTAATTTCTAGTCGTTCTTGCAAACTCGCTTTAGCCGTCGTCCCATCGGGCGCATTTCTGAGGATATCGATAACCGCATCCAAGTTGTTGAGCGCTACCAATAAACCTGAAAGCAGATGCAGGCGCTTTTGAGACTGTTCTAACTCATTAGAGTATTGCCTGGTGAGCGTTTCCTCGCGAAATCTCAAAAACTCTTCTAATAATTGTCGCAAAGATAGCTGAGTAGGCTTATTATCGACCAACGCCAGCATAATCGCCCCAAAATTAGTTTGTAGAGCAGTATGTTGATAAAGTTCTGCTACAACCTTTCTGGGATTAGTATCTCGTTTTAATTCAATCACGACGCGCATTCCGTTGCGATCGCTTTCGTCTCGAAGGTCGGAAATTCCCTCTAAACGCCCTTGATTGACCAATTCAGCAACTTTTTCAATCCAAGCCGATTTATTAACTTGATAGGGTAACTCCGTAATAACAAGCGCTTGTCCTTCCCTTTGTCGCCGCTTCCCTATATGAACTGTCTCTACTCTAGCTACACCTCGCACGGTGATAATCCCTCGTCCCGTGCGATATGCTTCAGTAATTCCCGATTTATCTACAATTTCCCCCCCCGGTGGGAAAGTCAGGCGCGGGAATAATTTGCCAAAGTTTTTCGTCTGCTAATTGCGGATTATCGATCAAAGCAACTAACCCATCAACTACTTCGCTGAGGTTGTGAGGAGGAATATTGGTTGCCATTCCGACCGCAATTCCCGAACAACCATTGAGTAATAATAGAGGGAGTTGAGCGGGTAAGACGACAGGCTCTTGTTGAGAGTTGTCAAAATTACTTGTAAAATCAACGATCGCCTCGCTAATATCGCTTAACATTGCTTGATGAGCGATAGAAGCCAGTCGGGTTTCGGTGTAGCGCATGGCAGCAGGTGGATCGTCATCCACCGAGCCAAAGTTCCCGTGACCTGCTAGCAAGGGATAGCGGCTAGAAAAATCCTGTACCATTCGCACGAGAGCGTCATAAACGGATTGATCTCCGTGGGGATGATATTTTCCTAGCACGTCTCCCACAACGCGAGCGCACTTGCGATACGGTCGATCTGGGGTTAATCCCAGTTCGTGCATGGCGTATAAAATTCGCCGATGAACGGGTTTTAACCCATCGCGCACGTCTGGTAAGGCTCGCCCTACGATCACGCTCATGGCATATTCAAGATATGACCGTTCCATTTCCACATGAAGAGCCGTGGTAATAATTTGCCCAGTCGTCAATAAATCTAGCTGCTTTGCCATGAGTCTGTTGTTCCCTAATGTATTAAATTCTAACCGCGAGGGTTAATAGCTCCCTTCCCCTACCATAACTCCCCCAGTAAGCGCTATGACAACCGTTTTGATTGTAGAAGACGATCCTATCAACTTCCGCGTTTTTGCCAAAATTCTAACTAAACGCGGCGGACTAGAGGTTAAAGGAACCGAAGATGTTGAAGAAGTCATTAGAATCGCGCAAGCTAAAGAAGCAGATGTCATTTTGATGGATGTTTCTTTAGCTCACAGCGTTTATCAAGGTAAATCAGTCGATGGCATTAAAATTACCCAGATGCTGAAATCTAATCCTCAAACTGCTTATTTACCCGTGATTCTTGTAACGGCTCATGCCATGGAAGGCGATCGAGAAAATTTTCTCAAACAAAGTGGCGCTGATGGCTACATCTCTAAACCCGTTGTCGATCATCAACAGTTTATCGCTCAGATTCTCGAAGTGGCAAGTAAAAATCAGTAACCAAGGAAATGATGAATAATGAATGATGAATTATGAAAATTAGGGGAAAAGTAGTTCAGTATTAGAGACACGATAGATTGGGTTTCTAACACTGATTACTGATAACTGACTAT
This sequence comes from Candidatus Altimarinota bacterium, assembly GCA_012031035.1. Classification (GTDB taxonomy): domain Bacteria; phylum Cyanobacteriota; class Cyanobacteriia; order Cyanobacteriales; family Microcystaceae; genus Hydrococcus. The sequence goes on from JAAUUT010000154.1 coordinate 3,491, forward strand.
TGTGGTGGTTTCTGTTCTTGTGTTTCTGCGGGTTTGGTTTGGGTTTGTGATTCTGCGGGTTCAGTTTGCAGGTTGGCGATAACTGCCTGCATTTTTGGGGTGGCAAAAACGTTTTAGCATCTGCTAGAAGACGCTCTCCCCAAAGGTTTTCTCGCAGAAATTCTACATCGGCATAGCGACCGTCATGTAATAGCGCTTCTTCTCCTAGCTTAGTCCCTTCCTCTTGTTTTCCTTGAGAAATAGTGCGATCGCGACGGCTAGCTTAGGTTCGGCTTGTTCGTTGTCGATCGCGACTGCTGCTTGCCATCTTTCGAGCGCTTCGTCAATATTGCCCTGTTCGTATTCAATTAAACCGATATTATTCATCGCCGGCCAGAAACTTTTATCCTGGGCAACGGCTTTTTCATAGGACTCGATCGCCTCAGAATACTTAGCTAACTTTAAGTAAGCATTTCCCAAATCGAATAAAGCAGCAGGAACGTCTGGTTTCATCGTCAGACCTTCCTCTAATTCGGTTGCTGCGGCGGCATAATTTCCTTTTTGGAAATAGGCATTACCCAGCGTAAATTTTATCCCCGCTTCTTCTGGAGCAAGCGTTAGGGCTGTTTTGAGGACTTTAATCCCTTCGTCTAACTCTTCTTGTTGAATGTATAGGCTTCCTAATATAAACCAAGCCTCAAAGCGATCGGGAGCTAATTGAGTTGCCAGTTTAGCTCTGGGTAAAGCGAGTTCGTATTGTTGAAATCGAACTAATTGTATCGCTTCTTCTGCTAGTTGCAATCCTTGCTGTTCGAGTTGCTCGGCGTTTAATTCTGGCGTATACGGTAAAAGTGCTTGTCCGGTTGCGGGCAAGCTAATACTCCACACGCCCGCACAAGCGAGAACACAAAATAACCAATTCAGCTTAGGCACAGTATCGTCTCGAAGAATTTTGACTCGTTCTGGACTAGTTTATCTTATCGAAAAGACGAACAAACAAAAACTGAAAATAAGTTTGTTAAGTTTGACTTGACCGATCGAAAGTCACCAGGAAGGATAGAACAGTTCTTATTGAATCGTACATTATAAATTTTTGACGAGCCTTATTTTTCCTTTTTTGTTAACGAAACCAACTCAATTGATTGTTTTTGCTTTCCAAAGTTCCATTCCTTGAAACATACCTGAAGAGTCGTATTTTGCAATTGGGATTGACTGATAGTTCTGTTGTCTGAGTTCATCTCTCAATTGTGTAGTAGGATTCATCAGAAAAATATTGCTAATATTATTAGGAATCTTAATATTCCTTACTTGAGTGACAAACAGAAGCTGAGTGTTTGGAGCGAGACTATAACTAGTTGGAATGATATAAGTCGGTTTGCGATCGACGATTATCAGCGATCGCTCTGTTTGATTAATCAAATGAGAGATTTCAACATTTATTTCACCACCATATTTATTCCACCAAGTTTGAGCTTGAGCGCTAATTAGACAAGAAATAATTCCACTCGAAATTACTATTAGTAAGATTATTCGCCATAGCTTTTGCTGTGCGGCATTAGTGGCTATTCCTCTCTGAAAAGCGGCAGAACCGATGGGAGCATCCCATTTTTGTAAAAAGAGAGCGAGAGTCAAAAAATATTCGCGATGATTGCTCGCGAATATAAAGGAACTATACATCAACAACGTAATTCGAGAAAATGAAGGATGTCCAGAAAACTGTAGAGGAGCATTAGTAACAAGTTAAGATAGCACTTTAAAAGTCAATAGATGTCTGTAGGAGATGACGGGGTTCTGGAAGAGAAAAGTTATAACAATGAGAAAATAAACGGGAAAAAGCTACAAAACACTAAAATGTCCCGAAAAAACAACCGTGACCATGCTCATCAGAAACAACGTCCAATGATGGAAGATGAAGAGATCGCTTCTCAATTAGAAGCCTTATTGACCCCGGCTATTACTTCTCAAGAAAATTATTATCGTCAACTAGGGATGAGACAAAGAATTCTCACTTTGCCATTGATGGTAGCAGCCGTGTTAACGATGTTGTGGCGAGATGTAGCAGGAGTCAGAGAATTAAGCCGAATGTTAGCCAGAGAGGTTTTTTTGTGGTGTAATCGTTTAAAAGTTAGTCAACAAGCCTTGTCACAGAGATTTTTGACTTTTCCGGCTGTCTTATTTGAGGGAGTCTTCAAAGAGTTATTACCACAATTAAGAGAAGCTTGGCGATTGAGAAACCGTCGTCCTCTGACAGAAAGTCTTCAATTTGCTCTGACAAAATTTGAGAGAATTTGGATAGCAGATTTGGGAGATGCTATAGCTGATGAATTATCTTTACCATTTGACCGTATTTCCTTAGAGATGATTGATCGGGGTCTCTATCATTTTTCGGTCGCTCATCAACTATAAAATTCTTTTCAGGTTTTGTACTTAAACTCTAATTTATATAGTAAATTTTATGAATTCTGTCGATCTTGCTTTTACGCCAGCCCTAGAACAAGCAAAATTGATACGCGATCGCCAGATTTCTCCACTAGAATTAGTCCAACTGTACCTAGATCGCATCGAAAAATACAATCCCCAAGTAGGCAGCTATTTTTATGTTGCTTCTGAAACTGCTATTGCAGACGCAAAAGCGAAAACAGAACTCTTAAGCAATACTCAAAACCCCTCAGAATTGCCACCTTTTTTCGGCGTTCCCACTGCCATTAAAGATCTCAATTCTGTTGCTGGAATGCCTTGTAGCTATGGCGTAGCTGCCCTCAAAGATAACATTGCTACTTATGACGATGGGGTAGTGACGCGCATGAGAAAGGCAGGATTCATTATTTTAGGAAAAACAGCTACTTCTGAAGTCGGTTCTTTTCCCTACACCGAACCGCCTGGATTTCCACCCGCACGAAATCCCTGGAACCTAGATTATACAGCAGGGGGATCGAGTGGCGGAGCAGCAAGCGCGATCGCGGCAGGATTGTGTCCTATCGCCCAAGGTTCCGACGCTGGCGGTTCGATTCGAGGCCCTGCTACCTGTTGCGGACTCGTAGGCATTAAACCCTCGCGAGTAGAGTTTCTTATGCACCTATGGGCGATTTTCTTAACGGAATTGCGACGAATGGCCCTTTAGCGCGTACTGTTACCGATGCTGCTGCTTTGTTAGATGTGATGTCGGGATATATTACCGGAGATCCTTACTGGTTGCCCGATCCAGAAATCTCTTTTCTCGAAGCGACTCGTCAAGAACCCAAGCAACTACGAATTGCTTTTTCCACTGGATTAGAACCTTTTGGAGAAGCGGCAGAAATTTGCCAGCAAGGCATTCGGGAAACGGTACGACGATTGGAAGAGATGGGGCATCATCTCGAACCAACTTGTCTCGACATCGGGGATTTAGTCGAACCCTTCAAAAAAGTTTGGCAAGCAGGAGTAACGGGATCTGGTATTCCTGGGGAACTCTTGAGTCCTTTAAATCGTTGGGTTGGCGAACAAGCGGGTTCGGCGGGAGATTACTTACAAGCAGTTGCCCAAATGCAGCTTATCTCGCGTCGTCTTGTCGCTTTCTTCGATAAATTCGATATTTTAATCCTTCCCGTTTATCTTCATCAACCGATTTGTATTGGCGAGTGGGCAGAATTATCGCCCCAAGAAACTTTAATTAAGATTATTAACTGGGTTGCTCCTTGTCCGCCTTTTAATGCTGGTGGTTTACCCGCGATCGCAATTCCTACAGGATTTGATACGAATGGTTTACCAGCAGGCATTCAAATCGTTGGAAAACCCGCCGCAGAAACGACGATTATTGCGATCGCGTCTCGATTAGAACAAGCGAATCCTTGGTTGATTCAGCATCCGGCGTTGTTTAATTAAGTCTCAATAATAAGCTAACCTCCATTCTCTTAAGCATCATCAAGAACATGAAGCTATCCACTGTAAAATACAGCATCAGAAAGAAAACCCGTTTCTTGCAGCAGCTTCCGCAGTTCTAAATCAGAAAATTTCGTGTCTTTCATGTTATTTCCGTACATATCAACGAAAAAGTTTTGCATTAGTGTAACGATCCTGCGATATTTGACAATACTGGCAACATAAAAATCATCTAACTTCATATCTCCGTCAGCATGAATCTGCTCGATGTTGTCGAGTAGTCTGGATCTCAGTTCGTGAGGCGGTAAGCCTTCTTTTATGCCATATTTTTCTATTATCCTGCCTTTATCATTTTCCGATCGCGAATCATAAAACGGTCGAATCAGGTGTCCGAGGTTTCGCAGGATTTCTCCATAGTCGTAAAATACATTCTGCTCAAAAAAAGACTCCTCCTCTTTTGTCAGGGCAAAACTTTTGTCAAGTACCAAACCAAAATCGGTCAAATATGTTTGTTCGCCATCGGTGAGGGCATTACGAAAATGCGCGTCGAAGTGAATGATTCCCTTCTTCCTCAAAAAGTCAATCGTCGTGCGTAAGTCATCTAAGGATTGCTGAAGCTTGTTAGGGTTTTCGTGCAACCATGTTTCTAAAACGTGCGGTATGTATTCTAGGAACAGAATCAATTCATAGTCAGCACTCGCTTTATCTAATAAATAATTTCCAGCATTTGCACTATTGCCCCAATACTCTACATAAGCTTTTAGATGCTCGCTATCCACATCCGCCCGTTGTCTGGAGAATGGAATAATCCGATAATGATACATTAATGGGAAGGTTGCGATCGCCCCTTCCAATACCCAGATAGTTGTCTTGATATGGGTCACAAGTTCGCGGAAGACCCCAAAACCAGTAGAACAACCAATGCCATAATTCAAGTAAGTTGGCAGATTGTAAAGGTTTCTGGTGGAGAATAGGTTTTCGTATTCGATATTCGTAACTGGAATGCTTTTCACAAAAACCTTCGATTGTCCAAGGACAATGACGCGATTTATTCCCCAACCCGAACTTGACGGATTTAACTCATTATCGTCAATCAGAGAACGCAATTGTGCATTATCCAACTGTGCGATTTGGGAAATTAGCTCAAAGTATCTCTTTTTTCTAAGTTCTATAGAATTCTTCGCCATTACTCAATCGTATTCCTAATAGCAAGCTAACTCCATTCCCGATGCGATCGCCAGCATCCATTCGCCTGAGACATCGCTAGGAAAATGAACGCCTCAATATATCCGCATCCAACTAATCGCTACTGAATTAATATCAATATTTAGCTCTAATTAACAATTCCCGAATGTCCTGGAATTTCCCCAATCTCCTCAAATTGTCCGCCTAAATATTGTGCGAGAAATTCTTCTGCGATCGCATAAAAATGCAAGCGATTTTCAGGACGTGCAAAACCGTGTCCTTCGTCGGGATAGAGAACGTATTTAACGGGTTTACCCGCTTGACGCATTGCCTTGACAATTTGCTCGCTTTCTGATTCTTTGACGCGAGGATCGTTAGCGCCCTGTCCGATTAATAAGGGCTTTTCAATCTTATCGACAAAAAAGAGCGCGATCGCGACTTCAAAAACTCTTCTTCCGTCTCCATATTGCCAACTCGATGCTGAAACATTGCCATCAAAGGGGCCCAATAGGGGGGAATACTTTGCATCAAGGTAGGAATGCTACTCGGCCCGACAATATCTACCCCACAGGCAAAAACATCCGGTGTAAAGGTTAAACCGACTAAGGTTGCATAGCCGCCATAGGAACCGCCCATAATAGCAATTTTATCGGGAGTAGCAATTCTCTCACTCGCTAACCAATTGACAGCATCAATCAAATCATCGTGCATTGTCCCCGCCCATTGACGATTTCCTGCATTCAAGAAAGCCTTTCCGTAACCCGTAGACCCTCGGAAATTCACCTGTAAGACCGCATAGCCGCGATTGGCAAGCCATTGAACTTCTGGGTCGTATCCCCAGGTATCTCGCGCCCAAGGCCCGCCGTGGACGAGGAGAACGGTTGCATAAGGGGCTTCTCCTGTCAGAGGTAAGGTTAAATATCCATGAATAGTTAACCCATCTCTTGCTTGATAGGAAATGGGTTTCATTGGCGATAGCGGTAAATTTTCTAATTCTGGTTGGTTGCTAAAGAGTAAAGTACTCGATTTTGAGGCTCTATTATACAAATAATAATAAACGGGGCCATCATCGGTAAGATAAGCAACAATCCAATTTTCATCTGCTAAATCGCGACTGCCAATCGCAAATTCGCCTTTTCGTACTTTTGCTAGTGCCTCGAAATCTGCTGCAATACTTTCATCGAGTATTTGCCAATGTACTTTATCTTTATAAAAAGATACCGCTTGAATGTGTCGTTGCGTTGGATGCGTTTCTATGCCGCCGACATCGTATTGTTCGTCTTCGGCGATAATCGTTTCTTGTCGGGTAGCTAAATCGAGTGCGATTAAACGCTGAGTATTGGCATCGTGAGAACCGATGACGTATAGGGTTTTTCCATCGCTAGAAAAACTGACTGCCCCACCTTCATCGTCAGCTTCCCAATGTCGTAGAAGTTCCCAAGGGCGATCGGCTTTGCCGCTGCCCGGAGGGCAATCGCGCGTTTCTCGATACAATAAATCGTATCCGCCATCGGGCGAAGCTGCCAGGGCTGCTAGAATTTCAAATCGAGCGTTAGCCGTCCAATCGACGATATTTCCTGGGTTGTCAGTATCGAATTCGACTGCCCCATTTTTTAAATTGATGCGATAAACATCGAATTTTTCAGGAGTATTTAAATTTAAAGCAACGAGAATTTCATCAGGAAAATCGGGATCGAGATCGATAACTTGCGCTTTTACGCTTTGAAAGGGAGTTAAATCGCGAACGATATTGCTATGAATGTTGACTGAATAAAGATGAAAGTTTTCGTCTCCATCGGAATCTTGGAGATAAATAAGCTGTTCTGGGTTATAAGTCCAGAAATACGCTCGAATTCCTCGTTTTTTATCGTCGGTTAGCTGGCGATCGTCTTCTTGTCCTAAAGTGCGCAGCCAAACTTGCAAAACATTTTTGTCGTCGGGGGCAATATAAGCTAAATATTTTCCATCCCTCGATATCTGCGGACTGCTGCGTTGAGGATTGCCAAACAAAATTTCGCGAGGAATCAAAGGAGGTAGAGTGGGATGGGATTGCATAGCTATTACCGCAGTCAAAATAAAGAGTCACCTATCGTTTCTCATCATAGCGTCTCAAAAAATGAGTTCGATCGCGACTTGACTTTACCGTTAGGACAAGGTGTTAACTAAAAGAACAAACACATAGGAGTCACGATATGCTCAAAATCAGTGACTTTGCCCAACTTAGCCGTATCTCTTCCAAAACACTGCGATTATACGATCGCATGGGTTTACTCAAACCAACCGCAGTCGATAGTTTTACGGGTTATCGTTACTACTCAACTTCTCAATTGCCTCGCCTTAACCGCATCCTCGTCCTCAAAGAACTAGGGTTTTCTCTAGAACAAATTGTCCGCTTGCTAGATGAAAATCTTTCCGTCGATGAGATTCGCGGGATGTTGCGCCTGAAGCAGTATGAGATTCAACAACGACTCGAAGAAGATCGCATTCGCTTGCTACGGATAGAGATGCGCCTACTAGAAATCGAACAGGAGGGAAAAATGCCAGAATACGAAATCGTTCTTAAATCTGTAGAACCTCAGTTAGTCGCAACCACGTTAGGAGTCATCCCAAATTATCAAGACTGCGGTGAAATTTTCGATCGCTTTTTCGATCGCGCCTACGAATACATTTCCCAACACGGCATCAAAAAAGTTGGGTGCGGCATTGCTATCTATCACGATACCAGATTGCGCGATCGCGATATTCCTGTAGAAGCTGCCGCCCCTATCTACGAAAAGATTGCTAGCGACGAACGAGTATGGGTATACGAACTGCCTGCGATCGAAACGATCGCTTGTGCAGTGCATCGCGGTTCTTTTGCTACGTTAGGACAGGCCTATAATGCTTTGCTTGGATGGGTAGAGAAGAACGGATATCAAATTGTCGGTTCTACCCGCGAAGTTTACTTAGAATACGAACGCGGTGGCGACCAATCTCAGTACGTGACCGAAGTTCAGGTTCCTGTAGAAAACAATTAAAGCGATCGCCTACTTTCTAGTCCAAAATTACAGTAGAGACGAAATATATCACGTCTCTACTCAAGCCCGTTAGATGTTAATGTCTCATTGCACGATAGCTAGGCTAATTGCAATTGTTTGGGTTGGAAGAAAGGAATCCATCCCTTACTTCGGACTTCTTCATCCGAACTTTTTTCTAGCTCTTTAACAGGGATTAACATGCGATCGCTCGATCGTACTACCATTTCACCCTGCTTTAAAGCTTCTCTCAATTGACGACCCACTTTCCATGCTTGATACTTTGTTACGTTCCAGCGAGGATTTGCTGGGCATCCTGCAACCCAGAACGAAGCGCTGCGTTGGTTTTCTTGAGGCATTGCGGTACAAAGCCAGATACTTTCTGTCAAGTCAACCACCATGGGGCTGCGATACT
>JAAUUT010000005.1 GCA_012031035.1 Candidatus Altimarinota bacterium
TGTAACCATAGGTTAAGGTAAGGCAGTCCGCAGGTTACCCCTCCTTAAATTGCCACTTGCCCTTGGCGTTTTTGAAGGGAAAGCCAATGAGGTTCTAGTCACCAAAAGATATAGTTAAACTGGATAATAGGGTAATCGACTAAAAATCTCAGAGAAAAAGCGTAAAGCTGGTGGAAAAGGGAAAGCTAATTGAATTTAGGCGGCAGGGAGAACGCCGTCTGGCAGTAATAGAGCGTCCAGAAGGCAAAAAAGATTGGATAGTTATTGATGAAGGAGGGGGAAGCCACAAAATTCGCACTCAGCAAGTTGAGTGCGAAATTAGCGGCGGGCCTTATAAGCCTTCAGATATACCTAGCTTTGTTAGGGAAGTGCAACCTTATTTAGATCCTTCTAGCTTGGAGGTGGCATGGGAATTACTAATAGAAGAGGGCAAGGCGGTATCCCCTTCGGAAATGGCACAGCTATTATTTTCCGAGCAAAGTCCAGCCTCTTGTTATGCTGCCCATAGCTTATTATCGGAAGATAAAATTTATTTTAAGCATAAAGGCGAGCTTTACGAACCCCGTTCGGCAAGTCAAGTCGAAGAGATTAAACATCAAATAGAAGTCGAGCAACAACGTCATCGGGAAAAAGAAGCTTTTTTAGCTCGCATTCAACAAGCTCTAACCGGAGAAAAATAGAATGGGCAGAAAGCGATCGCTCTCATCTAGAAGCTATAGAAAAATTTGTTTTACAGCCAGAACAACCTGCTCGCATGGCTCAAGAAATTTTAAGCTGGATGGAACGGGCGCAAACGCCAGAAGCAGCGTTTGAATTATTGATAGATGTGGGCTTGTGGAGTCCCCACGAAAATCTCTTCCTCCGTCGTAGCGGATATCCGATTCAGTTCTCCAAAAAGGTTCTTGAAGTGGCACAAAAATTGCCTTGAATTTCCTGATGCAGATCCCGATCTCAATCGTTTGGACTTAACACATCTTAAGGTTTATACCATAGATGATGAAAGTACTGAAGAGATTGATGATGGCTTGAGCGTCGAATCCCTTGAAAATGGGAAGTTTCGTCTGTGGATTCATATTGCCGATCCTAGTCGTATTGTTAATCCTGGAGACGAATTGGATTTAGAAGCAAGGCGACGCAGTACTAGTTTGTATTTGCCCACGGGAATGATTTCAATGTTTCCGACTGAACTAGCAACCGGGCCGATGAGTTTAGTGCAAGGACAATTGTGTCCTGCACTAAGTTTTGGTGTAGTTTTGGATGATACGGGAGCGATTGAAGATTACAGCATTCACACTAGTTCGATTAAGCCTACTTACCGCCTTACTTATGAAGATGTTGATGAGATGCTCGAACTTGGCATTATAGCCGAACCAGAGGTGGCTATTTTAGCAACGTCTGCTCAAAAAAGATTAGAATGGCGGCGATCGCAAGGCTCGATTAATATCCAGATGCCAGAAGCGGTTATTAAAGTTAAAGCTGATGGTGAAATCGGAATCGAATTGCTTGAGGTTTCGCGATCGCGTCAGTTAGTTGCAGAAATGATGATCTTGGCGGGAGAAGTAGCCGGGAAATACTGTCAGCAGCATAGCTTGCCCGTGCCGTTTCGGGGACAACCCCAACCCGAACTTCCATCTGATGAAGAACTCTTACTTTTACCAGCCGGGCCAGTAAGGGCTTGCGCTTTGCGTCGATGTATGCCTCGCAGCGAGATTGCCATCTCGCCAATTCGTCACGCGAGTTTAGGATTGGATACTTATACTCAAGTCACCTCGCCCATTCGCCGTTATACCGATTTATTGGCTCATTTCCAGCTTAAAGCGCATCTTCGGGGCAACAAACTGCCTTTCTCAAGCGATAAGATGCAGGAAATTCTCTATAACGTGACTTCCTCCGCACAAGAAGCAGTAGCAGTCGAGCGACAAACTAACCGTTATTGGGGGTTAGAATATTTACGTCGCAATGCCGACCAAGTTTGGCAAGTGCTAGTCTTGCGCTGGCTGCGCGAAGAAGAGAATTTGGGGATCATTTTGTTAGAAGATTTGGGATTGGAATTGCCCCATCGGTTTGAGCGATCTGTTGCGCTGGGCGATCGCTTAAAAGTTCAAGTTAGCCGCGCCAATCCCCAACGCGACGAGATCCGCTTCCGAGAGGCGATAGGTTCGGTTTAGCGATCGCTGGTTTTTAAGGAAGTATGAAAAACATTTAGAATTCATACTTCTATTTACTTGGCTTTCGCCTCTAACTCAGTAACGCGGCTTTTGAGATCTTGATTTTCCTGTTTAATTTTATCCAATTCATCGCGCAATTCTTTAATTGCTTTATCGGAACCTAAGTTTTTCTGCACTTTACTAACTGACTCTTCTGCGATGCGTCGCACTCTTCCATCGGGAGTTTGTTCGGCTAAAGATTGCAGAATTGCGATCGCTTTTGGCGTTTCCATTTGTCCGAGTGCAAAAGAAACCGCTACTTGAGTTAAGAAAAAAGTTTCTTTAGAAATTGCTTCCAAGCGATCGAGAATTATCTCAAGTTTATCGGGAGTTTGACCGACTGAAATTGCTCCCAACGCGCGAATAGAAGCTAATCGCAGAGGTTGAGGAATTCCTAACTTGGTATAGTTAAGAATAATATCAACAGCAGCCGGAGAGGTTTTAAGAGTACTCAATCCGCCAATTGCACCGGATGTTACTACTTGATTCCAACCCGATCTTTGTTCTAAAACTTTTTTGAGGAAATCAATAACTTCAGCTTCTTTTTCTTTTAAATTCCCCGTTACCATTCCTCCCAAACTTCGGGCGGCAGAAGCTTCTACGTAATAACTCGCATCGCCTTTTTCCAGAACGTTTTTAATTGCTTCATAGCATTCAAAATTTTTAATTTCTCCTAATGCTTCTACAACAGCGCGACGAACTTTTGGGTTTTCATCTTGCAATCCTTTAATTAAAGACGCTCCAGCTTGGTCTAATTGTATCTTAGCCAACTGTTTTGCTGCTTCGACGCGAACGCCCCAAAATGGATCTTGGGTTAGCGATTCCGATAAAGCTTCGATCGCTTCTAATCCGCCTTTTTTCGCCACAGCAGTTGCAGCATAGATACGCGAAACCGGATCGGGATCGTGCTTGAGTTGCGCTTCTAATTCCGAGATAGGATACTCTAGGGTAACGGTTTTGAGGAAGTTATTACCAACATCAAAACTGATAAAATCTGGTTTTTTCTCTAGGGGAATGTAGAAGGTTTGTTCTTTTTCATGGATGCGGAAAGTAAATGTTTGAGTGCGATTATCCGCGTACCCAAAACCAATCGGGATTCTGAGATCGAATAACTCTTTTTCGCTTTGCGTTTGAGTAACGGTTAGTTTCGCGAGATTGTTATCTCCATCCCAAGAATAGGATATTTTATATTCGGGATGTCCGCCACGGAAGACATATCGATCGAAAAGAAACATTAAATTGTATCCAGTTGTCTTTTCGATCGCCCGCAACAAATCCACCGTTTCTACGGTTTTATGAGCATTATCGCGCACGAATGTATGAATCGCTTTATCAAACAATTCATCGCCTAAAATGGTGCGAATCATATGATAGACACAAGCGCCTTTTTCATACAAATGGCGATCGTATAATTCGATCGCTTCTCGATAGACATGAGTGACGATAGGACGACGATAGCGAGTAGCATCTTCCTCGATATAACTTCGCGCCTCTCCTAATAAATAGTAAGCTGCTTCGTCTTTTCCATATTCGTACTCCGTCCACAACACTTCTGAATAGGTCGCCATTCCTTCCTTGATCCAGGCGTGCGACCAATGTTTAATAACTACTAAATCGCCAAACCATTGATGGGCGAGTTCGTGAACGACTAAACTTTCTGTATTGCGGTTATCTAAGGTAGCGCGTTCGTCTAAAAGACAGCGATCGGTTAATAATGTGGTAGAAGTATTCTCCATCCCGCCAAAGATGAAGTCATCGACGCAGACTTGAGCATATTTAGGAAAAGGATAAGCATAGCCAAATTTCTGAGAGAAAAACTCAATGGCGCGAGGGGTTTTACCCATACTGCGAAGACCGTCTGCTTCTCGTCCTTTTTCTACATAGTAAGTGACGGGAATATCATTCCATCGGTCTTTCAATTCGGCAAAATCTCCCACCGCTAGCGTCATCAAATAGGTAGGATGGATTTGTTTTTGCGACCAATGATAAATCCTATCTTCTTCGATTTCTTCAGTCGCGATCGCCTCTCCGTTAGAAATAGCAATATATTGCTTGGGGACGCGGACGCGGATTTCAGAAGTCGCTAATTGACCGGGATAATCGAAACAGGGAAACCAGAAGCGCGAATCTTCATCTTCTCCTTGCGTCCAAACTTGCGTCGGTTTGTTGGGATAATGTTCGTCAGGGGAGATAAAATAGAGTCCGCGTTGAGGATTTTTAACACTATACGCGATCGCGATTTCAATGGGTTTTTCTTCGGTTGGATTGAGGAGGCGAATAGTTAGCTGTTGTCGGTCGTAATCAAAGGGTTGACTGACGTTATTGACTAAAACCGAATCAATTTGTAAATCGACTGCATCTAAAGTCAGTTGCTTAATTCCCGCACGAACGGGGGTTAGAATAATCGTACAAGTTCCCTGAAAGCTTTTGTTAGGAATATCTAAGGCTAAATCGAGAAAAATATGATTGACTTGTCCGGGACGATCTGGATTGTAGTGCGGTTTTGCCCCTGGTAACTCGAAGGGTTTGCGATTGTTATCTTCCGTATCAAAATAAGTGCGCGACATAGAGATAAGTCAGAAATGCAAAGCTAACTAAATTAACCATAGCATTCTGCGGCTTCAAGATTTAGAAATCACCGTGCGATCGAATACATTTGCTGTACAGACAGTGTTGGGGATATTGTAACTAGCTATGAAGTCGCGCAAGCGATGAATTGTTATCTACAACAAAACGCATATCCTTTTGTGCTTCTGACGGGAGATAATATCTACAACAATGGAGAAATCGAGAAAATTTCTGCTGTTTTTGAACAACCCTATCAAGCTTTATTAAAACAAAACGTTCGCTTTTATGCGGTTCTAGGCAATCACGATATTCGGACGAATAATGGCGAAGATGAAATTCGCTATTCGGGATTTCATATGAAAGGGCGTTACTATACCTTTACGCAAGATGCCGTTCAATTTTTTGCGCTCGATACTAATGGAAATGCTGCTTGGGAAGAACAGTTAAATTGGTTGGAAGACAATTTAACGAATTCTCAATCTCCTTGGAAAATTGTCTACGGACATCATCCTCTCTATTCTTCGGGAATGCACGGGAGCGATCGCGATTTAATCGAGCGTTTAGCCCCATTATTTTCTCGTTATGGAGTACAACTTTATCTTAGCGGTCACGACCACAATTACGAACGTACTAAGCTAATAGAAGGAACGACTTATCTTGTTTGTGGTGGAGGCTCGAATCCTCGTCCGGTGGGACATTCTTCTTGGACGGCTTGTTCTACCTCAACCTTGAGTTTTGCAGCGTTTGAGGTTTATTCTAATTGGATAAAAATCAAAGGCATCGATCGCGAAGGTAATATTTTCGATCGCGCGACAATTTTTAATAATTCCGTGCAAAATATCCGTATTAATAGTGCGGTTTGATTTGATATATAGAAAGTATTTAGGGCATCTTATTCGTGCCAGCTTCTAGCTCAAACTACATAAAAATTGGAATTCATAAATCAAATGACTCGCTATAGGTAAGGGCGAATAACCATTCGCCCCTACAGATTGTTTTATACTATTCCAACCAATTTAGCACTCAGATCCCACATCCGTTCGGCGCGATCGTCATCGCGGGCTTGAGGAGAAACCTTTTGAACAAAGGCTTCTTTGCGCTCTTTCTTCTGACGATTTCCCCAACTCCAATAAGCACCAGATTGTTTGTATTCGGGATCGGCAACTACTGCCGCAACACGTTCGCCAGCTAACTCTTGAGAAACATATCCCCCGGTGATGTGTTTCTGGAACAAGGGGAAGAGTTTCTGGAACAAGGGATAATGATTTCTAAAAAGCGGCGTATCGGCAACGCAGCCTGGATAAAGAGAACTGAAAGCAATCCCCGTTGACTCGTGATAGCGTCGATGCAATTCCCGCATGGTCAGTACGTTGCAGACCTTACTATCTTTGTATGCCTTAACGGATTCAAATTTCTTGCCGTCAGCCATCGCGACGGGCGCTTGGAAGCCTGCCGCAAAGCCTTCAAGATTTCCTAAGTCGGGACGCGGATACACTTTACCGCCCAATTCGTCTGGATTGTGCGTTACCGTTCCTAAAATAACCATTCTGCGATCGCTCTCAGGCGAATTTTTCAGATCCTCAAGCAAAAGGTTGCAAAGAAGGAAATGACCGAGATGATTGGTTGCCATGCTTAATTCATATCCCTCTGGGCTTCGCAATGGCTCTTTGAGTAAGGGCATATAAATTGCCGCATTACACACTAAAGCACGCAAATTTCTGCCAGTTTTTCTAAAGTTTTGCACGAACTTGCGAACGCTTACGAGGTCAGCTAAATCGATCTCCATGATAGTATAGCGACCTGGCGGCATTTCTACTTCTTGAGCAGCTTTTTCCGTCTTTGGTAAATTCCGACAAGCCATTATCACATGCCAACCTTTATTGGCTAATGCTTTCGCTGCATACAGACCCACCCCCGAAGAGGCTCCAGTGATAATAACCGTCGATCTTCCATCTTGTGTCATTTTGTTAAAACGTCATTAATCACTTTTATTTATTTTTACGATCTTAATATCTATAGACAACCAATTTTTATTTTTTTAAGATACTTTGTAAACAATAGAAGGTTTAGAAACCTGAAAGCTTTTGTGGCTCTACAAGTTGGTTGGGATCTAGCAAAAATAAAGGTGGCTGGTCGCTCAGTTGAATCATTGTCGAACTGATACAGCGAACATTGCCTTGGGCGATGTAGGTTTCTGGGATGGGAGTAAAGGCTGAATCGGGAACTCTACGCATAATAGGTGTAGAATCAACGGGCAGACCGACAATTTCACCTTTGTCGCTTTGAATAATTAACAAAATCCGAGGTTGGTTTTTCTCGTTAGTGGAAAGAGATTGTTTTTGTTCTTGGACAAGCGATGAAGTTTCACCAAAGATTAGATGCGCAACATCGACGACGATGATTTCTTGACCTTGAAAGTTTGTCAAGCTAACTCCCGTGCCTTGAGGATCTCCGTATACTTTGCCCATTTGAATGACTCTTTGTACGGAATCGATGGGTAGCACAAACCATTCCTGACGAAGGCGAAAAGAAATAAATTGTTTTGTTTTTCGGTATTACGTCCAGCAGTATGCCGGGAACGAACGAGAGAATTAATAGCCATTTTCAGTAATCAGTGTTTGAAGACAGAGGGCAGAAGGAGGGGAAAGGGGAAAGGAAAGAATGTTTACTATTAAACTACTGAACTCCCGAACTCCTGAACTACTAATTTTCATAATTCATAATTTAAAAGAAAGTTGTTTTTGGGTAAGTTGTTGAATGGTTTTGAGAAGTTCTGGCTCTCTAAAAGGTTTGGAGAAATAAGCAGATGCACCGAGATTCATAGCAATTTGACGGTGTTTCTCGCCACTGCGCGAAGTCAGCATAATTATCGGAAGATTTTGACAGTCGGGATCGGATTTAACGTGGGCCAAAAAGCCGTAACCGTCGAGACGGGGCATTTCAATATCGCTGACGACTGCTTGAACGACTAATCCGCCTTTGAGTTTGTCTAGGGCATCTTGACCGTCTTTCGCTTGTTCGACGCGATAGCCAGCTTTTTCTAACGTCATCGCTACGAAGCGACGAACGTTAATTGAATCATCTACCACAAGAATTGTTATTTTGTCAACAAAATCGTTCTTGGTAGGGTCGCTTGTGCTTCCTGAATTCGATTCGAGAGTGCCTAGAGCATGAGACAGATTGGGGGAATGGGCGGTAGATCCATGATTGTCAATCCAGCGTAGTAGGGCGATCGCATCTACGAGCGGAACGACTCGACCGTCACCCAAGATCGTACAACCGCTAAACCCTGGCGACATAGCTAAAGTGCCTTCTACCTGACGAATCGTAACTTCCTGTTCTCCCCAATAGCGATCCACTAAAATGCCTACCAGATCGTCTCCTTGGGCAATTAAGAGAACCGATTGGTCGTCAATTAGGGGAACGGCTTCAGTATCGGCAATCCGATGAGAACGAGAATATTGAAACCATTGACTTAGGCGAATCAGGGGAACCATCGAACCTTCCCAATTCAAGACTTCTTTGCCAACAGTCGGCAAAATATCTTCGCTCTTGAGGCGAAGCATTTCTTCAACGGTGCTGGTGGGAAAAGCCAACAGCATTTCGCCGCTTTCGACGAGCAACACCCGTACTACCGACAGGGTAAAAGGAACGGTAATGGTAAAGGTCGTCCCGATTTCAGGTTGAGTATCTACCTGAATTTCGCCGCGAATTTGTTGTAGGTTGGTACGAACCACATCCATTCCCACACCGCGACCGGATAAATCGGTAATATTTTCTGCTGTGCTGAATCCCGGCATAAAAATCAACTCTAGCAAGTCGTTTTTGCTGGCATTTTTGAGATCGGATTCGTCTAGCCCCATTGTGAGAGCCTTGGCACGAATCTTATCGAGGTCGATGCCGCGACCGTCATCGCGAATTGTAATAACCGTCTGGTTACCTCGATAAGCGGCACTAATTTCAATACTTCCTTTTTCGGGTTTGCCTACTGTTTGACGTGCCGCAGGAGCTTCGATGCCATGGTCGAAGGCGTTGCGGAATAAATGCAGAAGCGGATCGTTAAGGGCTTCTAAAATCGTGCGATCGATCAGCGTTCCTCCTCCCCTAACTTTCAGTTCGACTTGCTTGCTGTACTTTAACTCCATTTCTCGCAAGGCTCTAGGAAAGCGATTTAACAAATCCGAAATCGGTCGCATTCGCAGTTGGGTTAAGCTGCTTTGCATGAGTTTGGAGGTGCGATTGAGATCGCGGGCCGATCTTTCCGTATCTTCGAGGTTGGTTTGTAGGTCGGTGGTGACTTCTTGAATTTGCACCATCGTTTCCATAATTTCCTGAGATACCAAGTGCAATTCGCTGTAGCGATCCATCTCTAAAGAGTCGAATTCTTGCTCGTCTGGAGTAATAGCTCCGATATTGAGTTGAGGAACTAATGGCGCGTTAGGAACTTGGTTAGTTGCTACTTTGTCATAAGCGCCGCGCAAGCGAAAGTTGGCTTGTTCTAAATGCTTAACCCGATTGCTCAACGTCCATAACAAATCGCGCATTCGCTTGAGTTGCAAGTCAAGACCGTTACGTTCGATCGTTAGCTCTCCAAACTGATTGCTTAGCTGGTCGAGTTGGCGAACGGCAACGCGAATCGTATTTTCTTCAACTTTTTCATTCGCAGGCGTTTTAGAGCGTCCTTCGGAAGACAAGGGAGCGGGGGGAGACAAGGAAGAATCTTTACTTCCGACTTCTGATATGACTTCCGACTTTTCAGAAGTGCTAGCGGCAAGACTATCAAGAGATTCTAGGAATTCTTGAGCTTCTTGGCTAAAGTCTTGGGTAGGTAAATATTCGATCGCCTCAAATGCTTCAATCTCTTCGATCGCGTTTAGGGCTTCTAATGTCTCTGTTTCTATGGCAATCTCTTCAAAAGATTCTAGTCCTTCAAATTCTTCAAACTCAGATAGGGATTCTACCTCGTTCTCTTCGATAGGAGGAGTTGGGATGGAATTGAAACCAATTGGTCTTAATTCGGCTGGAATAGCAGCAGCTTGTCCGATAAAAACCATCGCTTGCGATCGCCGCCATTCTTGGAGGGCTAAACGCGCGATCGCTTCTGAGTTGTCGGGGTTGGCTTCTAATTGCTCGACGATCGATTGGCAGAGGCTGCTAAAGCTTCTTAGCTCTAACATTTCTCCGAGTCCGCCTAATTCTTGAGCGGTAATGGTAAATTCTTCTACCAAACAGGGCTTATCAGGATTTTCTAAGACGGCTTCAAGTCTTTGCAAGCATCCTTCTACTTCTGTCTCGAACAACAAGACAGTCATATCTTCGCCTGCTTCTTCTGAAAGTAGCATGGCAGAATCTTCGTGGGTGGGTTCGCCCAGGCGATCGTGCAGATAGTCGATAATAGGAGCGGTATTTTCTGCGAGCCAGCCTTGGTCAACATCGCTGCCTTCGCGGTTGAGCGTTGCTATCTGTCGCAGGCGATCGACGCTCCATAATAAGTAACGTTCGATATCGCTATCAATTTGTACTCGACCGACTTTGAGGACTTTGAAAAAATCTTCTAGGCGGTGGGCAATTTGAGAGAGATTATGAAAGCCCATCATAGCCGCTCCTCCTTTAATCGAGTGAGCAGCACGTAGGACGGCATCCATTTGAGAGCGATCGACTCCATGATTCCCGACACCGATTAATCCCGATTCAATCGTGCTTAGGTACTCTTGTGCTTCGCCCAAAAAATGGAGTCTGACTTCTTGTTCTTTATCTACTGCCATATGTCAGTTATCAGTTATCAGTGACCGCGATCCAAACTAAACAACTTTAAACGTACCCACGGATTCTTGAAGTTGTTTGGCAACTTCTACCGTTCCCTGGAGAGAAGTAGAGACTTGACGAGAGGAATCAGACGTTTTTTCTGATACTCTGGCAATCTCTTTCATCAGTTTACTAAGCGATTTTGAGGTCGTTGCCTGAGAAACCGTCGCTTGAGAAATCGATTGCAATAACTGGTCGATCTGGCGCGATACATCCACGATTTTGCCAAGACTTTGCTTGGTTTTCTCTACCAGGCGCGTTCCTTGGACAACCTGCGAAGTACCGACTTCCATCGCTTCGACGACGGCGCTGGTTTCTTGTTGAATGGCTTCTACAATTTGCTCGATTTCTTTGGTCGCTGTTGCCGACTGTGCTGCTAGCTGACCGACTTCTTCGGCAACCACTGCAAAGCCTCGACCTTCTTCCCCCGCACGCGCTGCCTCAATCGAGGCGTTGATGGCTAGCAAGTTCGTTTGTAGCGCAATTTGGTTAATGAGCGATACGGCTTTGGAAATTTGTTGCGAGGATTCCCCCAATCTCTTGACTTTTTTAGCGGTTTCTGCTACGGTTTCACGCAATTGTAAAATACTGTCTACCGTTTGTTCCATTGCTTCTCCGCCCATTTGCGCTGAGGTCGAAGCGGTACGGGCAACTTCGGCGGCTGTTTTAGCATTCTCGGCTACCTCTTGAATCGATCGCGCCATCTCTTCGACCGAGTTGAGGGTTTGACCGATCTTAATGGTTTGTTGGATGGCTTCATCGGCTAAGAGGCTAATCGCACCTTCATTATTGCCGACAGACTCGTTTACCTGGGTAGCAGCTTGTTTTACCTGAGAGACGATATCGCGCAAACTCTCAACAATCGAGTTGAATACGTCAGCGACGATGCCGACTTCTCCTGCGGTAATTTGCGCCCGCACTGTCAAGTCTCCTCGCGAAGCACCGTCTACGTCGGTGAGGAACTGAAGCAATTCTTGTTGTAGTTCTTGGGAGCGCTGGCGTTCTTTCTCAGCGGCTTCGGCTTGTTGGCGGGCAATTTCGGCTTGTGCTTCTAAATCCCGTCGAGCCGCTTCTTGTTGCTCGAACAAAAGCGTCTGTATTTGTTCTGCCATCAAGTTGATGTTAGAACCAAGTTCGGCAATTTCGTCTTGTCCGCTCACTTCGATGCGGGTATCGAAATCCCCTTGCCCCAGTTGCTTAACGGCTTCAGACGATTCAAGAATTGGTCGGGTGGCTCGGTTGGCTAGCAAAACGCCCAGTAAACCGACTGCTAGGGCGGTTACGCCAGTCCCCAGGGCGAGCGTCCAAAAAAGTTGTGTTTGGGCTGAAAATGCCGTGCTTGTTGGTGTAGCAATGACAGTATTCCAATTTAACTCTGGCAAGCCTTCTAGTTTGCCAGTATCTTTATAAGCAATAAGTTCCTCAACATTTTTCGATTTATTGGTAGTTGCTAAACTTTGAACTCGGTCAGAAACTTCTAGTTGCTCGAATACAGGAAAAACTGACTGGACTTTAGTCGCTACCGATTCATTTGTTCCTGTTGCTGTTTGTCCGGCATTATTTTTTTGGAGGTCGCGCACGCCCATGGAATCGACAAAAATTTCTCCCTCAGAGTTGGTCAAGTAGTATTCGTCCTGAACGGATTTAAAGTCTTTAATGACTTCATTGAGAAATTTTACGGGCATTCGAGAGCGGATAATTCCAATCGTTTGACCTGTAATGCTATCTTTCACGGGTGCAGCAAAGTAAAGATTCAACGTGCCTTCAGTTGAAGAAATTAATGGCTGGCTGATAACGGCATTTCCAGTTTTTAGGGGTTCTTGGAAGTAACTGCGGTCTTTATGGTTTTTGAGGGGCGTTCCTTGGGTTTGGAGTATGACATTGCCATTAAGGTCGAAGACGGCAATGCTGTCATAAACTCCGTAGGTTCTCATAAATTTTTCTAGGGTTTTCTGTTTCTCCTGAATTGTCGTAACTTCCCGAACTTTAGGATTGACTAAAATCGGAAGGTTAGCAACTACTTGAATATCTCCATAACGCTCGAACATGAAGCGATTGAGCTTGTCTGTTAAACTGACTGCTCTGGCTTCTTTAAATTCTTTAACTGCTTTCACAATTTCCCTACCGCCAAAATAATAGGCGGTTGTTCCAATGGCAATTACTGGAATCGTCCCGATCGCGATTGCCAGCAAAATGGCTTTTCCTCTTAACCCCAATCTCTTCCACTTCCCCAAAAGTCCTGTTTTTGTAGATTGAGCAGTCGTTTTGGGATTGTCGTCGGGGAAAGGTTCCTCAAATTCAGTTTCTTCACCGATGCTAACTTTGGCGTTTTGCACCTGGGATAAAGAACCGTTAAAGTTCATTTGACCGTTTTTTGCTTCGGTAGAGTCTTGTTGATTGTTGGTTGCAGTCATATAAATTAATACCTCGAAAACATGAAAGTTAGATTAAGCAAATTCTTTAATTGACAGATTGATGAGTATCTAAAACGGCAGAATTGAGTATTGCTTCGGGGTCTAAAACCAAGAGAATTTCGCGTTCTTGGGGGACTAATCCCCGCAGATAGGGAGTCAACCCAGGAACAACCGCCCCGATGGGCGATTGGATGACTTCTGGTAGAAAGCGAGTGACCCCTTTAACATTCATAACGGCTAGAGCAAGAACGGCATTGCCGACTCGCACGATGGTTAGATTGTACTGTTGCGTATCCGCTGGAAGCGATTGCATCTCCAACAGTTGCGGCAGATCGACGACCCAGAATACGCGGCTGCGTTGGTTTAGTAGGCCGAGGACGCAACTCGGCATGTTGGGCATAAAGGTGAGGCGACTGCTTGGAACGATTAATACTTCTTGGGCGGCATCCATCGGGAGTGCTGCCTGAGTTTTGGAATCGAGTTGGAATTTTAGGTAAGCTTGTCCGACAGATTTTTGCGAGCGGTTGGCTTGTAAGTTAAAATTTGATAGGTTCATGGGTTCGCTCCACCACGCTCAAAAGTTAAGTTTTAGAAGACAGGGCTTATACCCAAAATCGCAATTTATAGTTGCTACCTGTTAAGATTCCCAAAAACTTTCTTAAAGTAACAGTTTGTGAGAAAAATAAAAATTTAATTTACTCTATCTATAGTTATAGCGATGAATAAAAGTCAGGAGCATTTTTCTTTTTGTTTTCTCCTGACTTGAGTTTAGACTAATCCATGATGTTTCGAGATTGTTATATTGCCACCGATCTAATGGCTTTGATTAGATCGTCTTTATTAAATGGTTTGGTTACATAAGCGTCAGCGCCTTGCTTCATTGCCCACATGCGATCGAGATCTTGATTTTTTGAGGTACAGACGACGATAGGAAGCTTTTGAGTAGCAGGATTTTTCTTGAGGCTGCGGCACAATTCTAAACCACTCATTCCTGGCATGACGACATCTGTAACTACAACATCAGGTTTTTGTTGCTCGGCTTTAGTTAATGCGTCTTTAGCATCGCTCGTTGTAATAACGTTGTAGCCGCCTTCTCGCAAGTAACTGCAAATTAATTCCATTTCAGAAAAAGTATCTTCTACGACTAAAACTGTAGGCATCTTGTTTATCCTTGATTATGAAAACTAACGACTACCAAAAATTCTATATTTCTCGCAATTATCAGTATGCCCATTTCTGGGCAAAAATTCACACTTTCCATAGATGATTTTTTAAGTAAGATAGCGAAAAACCATTTTGACTAGCTCGTTTTGCGTAAATGGTTTGGTCAGATAGTCGGTTGCGCCTGCTACTCTGGCTTTAGCGCGATCGATTAAACCGCTATTGCCCGTTACCATGACGATGGGCGTGTTGTGAAAAAGAGTATGGTTTCTGATAAGTCGGCAGAGTTTGTATCCGTCTATGGTTGGCATTCCTACATCTAATAACACCATGTCGGGTTTGATGCGTGTAATCTCTATTAGTGCTTTAGTGGGAGTAGCGATCGCATGGACTTTTAAATCGTATTGTTCAAGAAATCGGTTAATTTCTTTTAAAATTGTCGGACTGTCGTCAACGCAGACTATTGTATGTTGTTTTTGGGTAGGTTCGGCAATCGAAATGCCAAGCAGCGTCTCTTGGGGATTGATTGCCTTTGGAGTCGATGTTTTGGGCGCAACAGTGGAGGTGGGTTGGGCTATCTCGCTTGTATCGTCGGTTACAGGTAAATCGATGAGGGGTAATTTATCAAAAGGAGGCTGAGGAGGACGTAGAACAACTGTTTTATTTTTAACTAAAGCATAGAGACGTTTAGCAATTCTAATTTCATCTTGATTGGTTAGGACGGCGAGTTGACGAAAACTAAATCCTCGCAGTAGTTTGCTGAGTTTTTCGAGTTGTTCTTGAGGAAGGGTTTGAGATGCTGCTGCTTGAGAGAAGAAATACGGACGTTGTTCGGGAGAAGAGATAACGGGAGCTAGCATTCGCCAATCTTGTAACTGTTTTTGGCAATCTTCTATAAATACTTTCAAGTCACAGTTAAACAACTGTGGTAAGTCAAGCTGATTGCTAATAAATTCGGATTTTCCTTTTTTTAGAAGTAGATATGATTCAAAAACTTCCTGCGACAATTTTTTAAGTAAATTAGCTGCTGTTGGGGCTTTAATATATAGTTGCTCTACTAGCCATTCGATAGCTCGATAGTCTGGAGGGAGAAAAGAGTCGTTGTGAAGTTGATTTTCAAAATTCAACCGTACTTGCTGGCGAACAGTATTGGTTAAAATAGGAATTTCTTGACTCAATCGACGAAGATGACGCTCTAGGCGATCGAAGGGATCGACAGAGTGGGTTGCGTATATTAATTTTCCACTATTTAAATAAATCTTCCACTCTATTGTGTTAGAAATAACTTTTAAGTATCCATTAGCCCAAGCGTTAGAAAATTGCTCTAACATCTCAACGGCATTAAATTTAGGCTCGTCTTGACTGCTAGCAACAAAAGCTTGATTCATAATAGTTTGATTTATGCGAATTGCTAATAACTGATTACTGAAGATTATGTTTCCCTATTCCGACTAAAAAATAACATTAAATTTATATTTTAATGAAAAATTAGTTTTTGCTACTCGTTTTAAGAATTTGTGCTGGCCGATACAAATCGCAAAAAATTTTAAGTCAAATGTCTGAAGACCATTTTGACTAAATCGGATTGAGTAAATGGTTTAGTCATGTAATCAGTTGCACCAGCAATTCTAGCTTTAGCGCGATCGATTAAACCCGTGTTGCCCGTCACCATAATAATTGGTATGTGTGCAAACAAAGAATGATTTCTGACTAAACGACAAAGTTGGTAGCCATCAATATTAGGCATTCCTACATCCATTAACAAGAGATCGGGTTTGAGGCGGATAATTTCTATTAGCGCTTTTCCAGAATCACCGATCGCATGAATTTCTAGGTCATAGTTTTCGAGAAAACGGTTAATTTCTTTTAAAATCGTCGGACTATCATCAATACATACAATTTTATAAGTTTTTTGCGCTCCTGTTACTGGAGGAATACTAGCGAAAGACGTATTGGAAAGTGTATTCTTATGGGAACTTTTTCGCTCCGGTTTGACAATGCTTGGTTCAGTAACCATAATCGCATAAGCATCCGCAGAAGGAATTTTGGGCAAGCGATCGAAAGGCGACTGAGGATCGCGTAAGATGACGACTTTATCTTTAATTAAAGGATAGATTCCTTGGGCTAATTTAAGTTCGTTTTGTTTGGTCAAAACAGCTAACTGACGAAAACTAAAGCCTTTCAAAAGTTTGCTGAGTTTTTCTTGTTTTTCTGGAGGCAGTTTTTGTTGAGCGTGAGATTGACTAACAAAATAGGGACGCTGTTCTGGCGATAAAATAAAGGGACTCATCGCTTGCCAATCGCGTAATTTCTGCTGGCATTCTTCAACAAAAGGATGCACTTCAAAACGACAAAATTTGGGGTATTTATCGTTATTAGTTTTGAATTGAAAAGCACCTTCTTGCAATAGCAAATAAGGCTCAAATACTTCTTGAGTGATGTCTTTGAGTAATTTGGCTGCTTGTTCGGATATCAGGTGTGCTTCATCTACCAGCCAACAAATGGCTAGATAATCGGAACAAATACTAGTATTGCTTTGGGGTTCGTTTTCAAAATTTAAACGAACTTGGGTGCGTACTGCACTTGTCAGTGTAGGGATTTCGCTACTTAAACGGCGTAAGTGGCGTTCTAATCGCTCGAAGGGATCTAGCGAATGTCTGGCATAGATTAATTTTCCCAAATTAAAATAAATTTCCCACTCAACTGAATTGTAAGAAACTTGCAAACATCCATTTCCCTGCGAGCTAGCAATTTGCTCTAATACGTTGCCAGGAGAGAGATTATGAGAATTTATAGTTTTTTCAGGAGAAAATTGCTTGTTAGTTGCCGGATTCATAAATAAAATGTCCTAATACCTGTAAAAGCTACTGTTTTTGAATAATTTTATACGACGATCGCGATTTAACAATTAAATAATAAAAAATTTATTTTCATAATTCACGCTTTCTTTTAATCTTAATTATTGTTTACTTTTCTGTATTCCGTGAAATTACTGGAATTCTATTTTTTTTCAGGGGACTGGGATATCAGTGACCAGTAACCAATGACCATTAAACTTTTTACTCTAACCTGAGTTCGGGTTAAGCAGAGGGAGGCAAAAGCCAGTCAAAATGAAGACTGGGCTTCTGAGGTTGATGGCAATAAGCAATCAATCCACACAAGAGATTAACGCAAAAATTCACGGACGAACGATGTCGAGAATGTTTAAGAAAGAGAGATGTTTTTAAGTTGGTCGTTAATCGTCTCAATAATCACTCGTTTACGAAATAAAAACTTATCATGAAGACAACGCATAACCTAGATACGAAGCCCAAAAATTCATAAAAGCTTCATAGAACAAAGCTTTCGGGCATTGTATAATAATTTCAATCTCTGATAGGTCTACAGGGTAATGACCTGGGCTGATGATTTGGGGAATAGCGGAAAGAGGGATGTAGTCTCGCACCGAACCCGACCCGCCGTAGTGGACTTGTAGAAACTACGATCCAACAGTGCAACAACAGAATTTTCACCTTCGGAACGAGGAAGTAGCCTATCGTCTTGGAGTAAGACCAATGCAGCTTGCTACGGAGGCTTCTTATTGGGTTGTTGCCTGCGCTGTAACGAAGTTCAGCGTCGGGTAGTTCACTTTCTAAACCCCCTAATGATATTACTGATACATTTATGCGGCACAACGCGACATATCATCGCACTGCGCAACAATAGCATCACCTTTAAAAGTGAAGGTCGTATCCGACAAAGCTTTGAGAAGAATTCCCAAAGCACCGTTAAAATCGCGCGGTAAAGTATGTCCGCAATGAGGGCATTTAAATATCTTTGAACCGCTTAATTTTAGATTACTCCCTTCTCGCCAGAAAAATACCTATAGTGTAATATGGATGTGAGGTAAAGAGGGGAGGGGATATATCCCGACAAATAAATGACAAACCGAAGATTGCAACTAGGCGAGCGCCAACTAGATTTAGAGTTGTGGCAAAAATTATACTAAAAACACCAACAAGAATATTGGCGAAAAAGATTATTAGCAATAAAATACTTGTTTGAAGGCAAAACTAGAATCGAGGTAGCGTCATTATTAATGTCAATATTCAACAGGTACGAGAAAAGCTAGAAACTTATTTTCAAAATTCTCAACTTCAAACACCACGACAAATTCAAAACACTATTAGACATATTTGTGCTTTGGCTAGGTAATCTTATAGCGGGAAAGGAGTAAGTTTTCCTCCCCTCTCCTACAAGGAGAGGGGTTGGGGGAGAGGACAACCCTATTTCAGCATTCCTGCTGGAATACCTAAAATATCCTCAATCTTGGGCATTTCTTCTAGAGGAATCACGCGACCTTCATCTTCAAACCCTGCGATTTGGTCAAAGTTGAGGTAGCGATACAATTCGCCTGCAAAGGGATTAATTTTCTTGCTCACAATCGACATATATTCTTCAACCGTAGGAATGCGACCCAATAGGGCACAAACAGCGGCTAATTCTGCCGAACCGAGATAAACTCGCGCATCTTTGCCCATACGGTTGTTGAAGTTGCGAGTCGAGGTTGAAAAGACGGTTGCGCCATCTTCAACTCGCGCTTGGTTGCCCATACATAGAGAACATCCCGGCATTTCCGTCCGCGCCCCAGCAGCGCCAAAAATGCCATAAACGCCTTCTTCTTTGAGTTGGTGTTCGTCCATACGAGTTGGCGGACAAATCCACAAACGGACTTTTGTTTGTCCTGCCCCTTCTAATATCTTCGCTGCCGCGCGATAGTGTCCGATATTGGTCATGCAGGAACCAATGAAGACTTCATCGATTTTGTCTCCCGCACATTCGGACATCAATTTAACATTATCGGGGTCGTTGGGTGCAGCGACGATGGGTTCTTTAATCTCGCTCAAATTGACTTCGATAATATCGGCATATTCCGCATCGGTATCCGCTTCTATAAGGACGGGATTTGCCAACCACTGTTCCATCTTAGCGACGCGACGCATGATAGTACGGGCATCTTGATATCCTCGCGCCACCATATTTTTCATTAGCGCCACATTGGAACGCAGATATTCAGAAACTGTCTCGGTACTCAGCTTAATCGTACTGCCCGCGCAAGACCGTTCTGCGGTCGCATCAGTTAGTTCAAATGCTTGTTCTACCTTCAAATCGGGCAGTCCTTCCATCTCCATCACGCGCCCATTGAAGACATTTTTCTTGTTTTGTTTGGAGACGGTTAGTTTACCTTGTTGCATGGCAACGTAGGGAATCGCATTAACAATATCTCGCAACGTTACTCCGGGCTGTAATTCGCCGCTAAAACGTACCAGAACCGATTCTGGCATATCTAGGGGCATTACTCCCAACGCTGCGGCAAAGGCAACCAAACCCGAACCCGCAGGAAAAGAAATGCCCAAGGGGAAACGAGTATGGGAGTCGCCACCCGTTCCAACCGTATCGGGTAATAGCATCCGGTTTAACCAAGAGTGAATGATTCCATCTCCTGGACGCAAGGCAACTCCGCCGCGAGTAGAAAAGAAATCGGGTAAATCGTGGTGAGTTTTAATATCGACGGGTTTGGGATAAGCAGCAGTATGACAGAAACTCTGCATGGTTAAGTCTGCATTAAACCCAAGACAAGCGAGTTCTTTGAGTTCGTCCCGCGTCATCGGGCCTGTCGTATCCTGCGACCCTACCGTCGTCATAATCGGTTCGCAAGAGGTTCCTGGGCGTACTCCTGGCAAACCACAAGCTTTGCCCACCATTTTCTGTGCCGCCGTAAACCCCTTGCCCGTATCTTCTGGCATTTTAGGACGGGCGAATAGGGGACTGGGTTCTCGTCCCAAAGCTTGACAAGTTTTATCGGTCAATCCCCGTCCGATGAGTAAGGGAATGCGTCCGCCAGCGCGAACTTCATCGAGGATAGTATCGGGTTTGAGGGTAAAGGTTGAAATAACTTCTCTTGCTTCGTTGGTAATTTCGCCTTTGTAGGGATAAATGGTAATAACATCCCCTGTATTCATCTCGGTTACGTCGCATTCGATTGGCAACGCGCCGGAATCTTCGGCGGTATTAAAGAAAATAGGGGCAATTTTTCCCCCTAATATATAGCCACCCGACCGCTTGTTGGGAACGAAGGGAATATCTTGACCGATGTGCCAGAGAACAGAGTTTATCGCAGATTTACGCGAGGAACCCGTCCCAACGACATCGCCGACATAAGCAACGGGATGACCTTTTTTCTTGAGTTCGGCAATGGTATCTAACGACCCAGGTTGCCGCGTCTCTAACATGACTGTAGCGTGAAGGGGAATATCGGGGCGAGTGGTCGCGTGAGGCGCGGGGGATAAATCGTCGGTGTTGGTTTCGCCTGATACTTTGAAAACGGTTACGGTAATCTCTTTTGGCAGTTTAGGACGGGCAATAAACCATTCTCCATTCGCCCAAGAGTCAATGACTTGTTTTGCGTATGAGTTCATTTCGGCTAATTCGAGAACTTCGTTGAAGACATCAAAGACTAATAAGGTTTTGCTTAATGCGGTTGCCGCCGTCGAGGCAATATTGGCATCTCTCGCTTTGAGTAATTCTACTAACGACTGTACGTTATATCCTCCTACCATCGTTCCCAACAAGCTAACTGCGCCTTGGGGAGAGATGACAGGAGAGGTTATTTCTCTTTTGGCAATGGCAGTAAGAAATCCTGCTTTGACATAAGCTGCTTCGTCTACCCCTGGGGGAACTCTGTCCCGCAGCAGCATTAGAAGTTCTTCTTTTAGGTCTTGGGGCGGATTTTTGAGCAGTTCGCACAGTTTGGAGGTTTGCTGCGCGTTTAAGGGTAACGGGGGAATGCCTAGTGCTGCTCTTTCTTCAACGTGCTTGCGATAGGCTTCTAACATGAGTGTTTTTCCTCAGCGTGAAATAAGGTGAACTTTTTATAAGGATTAATAGATTGAAACCTTGTAGACCGTTCCAAAAAGGCAATCTTTAACTAGGTTACAGACAAACGAAATAACATTTTGTATTTAGTTTACTGAGTCTGGTAATTAAATTTTTTTTCACTTGTGTCAGCAGAGTTTGACATAGGTAAGCGATTATAGCGAATTGCGATCGCGACTTCAACAATCGCCTACTCTTTTATTGTAGTCTTTAATCATTCCCGATCCTAGCTGGCACGCTTGACGATTAAGATAATGAGGTGCAATGCGATCGCCATTGTCAACGTAGAATTTACAGTTAAGCGATCGCCCTTCTGTATAGCTTACTTCTCTAACACCTCCACAGTAGTAGAAGCAGTACGTCCAAACTCTTCTGGCGCATATTGTAAATGAACTTCCGCACCCGGCCAATCAAATGTACCAGGCGTGACGGAACGCACTAAGTAGTGCATACTATATACACCTGCATCCAAGCGATCGCCATAAGCAACGACTTTATCTTTATGAATCTTTTGATAGTTAATATTCCAACTGTCTTGTTGTGCTTGGAAATATGAGGTAGAAGTTTGGAAGCTGGTATCGACTGCCTCTAAACCCGCCGGAAGGGGATCGTTGACGATTAAATGGTCGATGGGATGGTCGGTTATAATTTCTAATCCGATATCGAATACTTGTCCTGGCGGTAGACTTAATGGTTTTTCGGTAGCATATAAATCGATTTTTTGCAATACCTGTGTCTGATTTGCCGGACGAATGTAGCGGATGACTCGCAAACCGTTGATGCGTCCGGGTTGATTCCCTTTGAGGCGGTAGCGATAGGCGGTTAAGTAGTGTAAATTGCCTTTGCCAGATTTGTTGAGGACGATATCGTGTTGTCCGCGAGGTAGTTTTTCCATCGGGACTTGCAGTTGGTAATTGGGGTTGCGATATCCATCGAAGCGAACTTTTCCGAGTTGTTTGCTGGCGAGTTTAATCGTTGCATTGTAACTAGGTAAATTTGGTTCTAATTGGCTGTATTCGACTAATGCGGTTAATGCTTGGGCGTTATCGTAGGTCGTTTGCCAGGTTCCTTCGCGTCGCATTGCTAGGAGTCCTTGTAAGAGGCGGTCTATGGTTTCTGGACTGGCTTTTTGGGCGATAAATAGACGCAAGGTTTCTGCTTGGGTGGTGGTATTAGAGTTAAACCAGCGCCATTCTTGGGGTAAGTTTACCTTTGCGATACGTCCCGTTTCGTAGACGGTTTCTTGGATTTCGTTAAATAGGGTTTGTGCTTCGTCTTGCCATTGGGGGAATTGGAAGAGATAGCGGGTTAGTTTGAGTTGGTTGACGCGATCGAGTGCATTTCTATTTTCGTAAAGAGAAACGAGAAAATCTGCGCGTTTTTCTCCTAATTCGGCTAATGCCATCAATGCTTCTAGTCGTATTTGTTGCCGACATACGGTATCGTTACACCAATCTCCTTGACTGGGGTTGGCGATGAGTTTGTTTAAATAGGTTTTGAGACGGTCGATTGTAGCTGAATTTACGGAGAATCCAGCTTTTTGTGCTTTGGCAAGACTTTCCGCCGCATAGGGAGTAATTAAAGGATTGGAGGTTTCTGAGGAAGGAATATAGCTAAAACCGCCGTCGCTTTGTTGGAGTTTTTGTAGGTTTTCGATCGCCATCGTTGCTTCTTGAGCGATGTTAAAGTTGTTGAAGGCGGAATCGTATTTTTGTGAGAGGATTTGTAAGTTAGCTGCGATCGCGAGTTGACTTGTTGAAGTTTCTAAGAATGGCAACCAATCTCGTTCAAATACTTCTTTTGCGGGTGCAGTAATTTCTGGAATTAAAGTACTAGCGAGGGAGATTTCTAATCCGCCTGCATTGGGAAGGACATTGTTATCAACTTTCAAAGGAATTTTGACTTGATTTGTGGTTACGCCTGATTCGATTGCTTGTTCGGTGATGTCTAATTCTCTAACTTCCAAAGGAACTTCAAACGCATCGCTTTGTCGGTTGTTGAGTTGGGTAAAGAATTGAACTTTTCCTTCTCCTACTACAGATGCAATCATGGGGAAGCGATATGCTTGGGTTCCCGAAGCTGCATTGGTTCGTAAATTATTCTCACCATCAAACTTGATTTTACTGGTTAGAATTCCATTAACCGTTAAATTTCCGGTTTGTCCGGTGGTATTAATTACGGATAATCCACCCAAAAAGCGATCGCCCACGCGAGCAAATTGCGGCAAGATGGGATTAGTAATGAGGGGTTTAGTCGTTATAAAAGTCGCATCTCCGTTACCAAAATGGAAGTTTCCATCGGTAGCAACTGCCATGACGCGCCAAGTGGTTAAGTCGTCGGGTAAGGTAAAACTAATATTGGCTTTTCCATTGGTATCGGTAAGGACGGAACCGTTATAGTAAGCTAGTGCTTGGAAGTTGGTACGAATGCGAGTATTCGCCGCTGCTGCTGAAAGTCCACCGCCATATCCCCATCCTTTTTCTAGGGGAGAAGATTGAGGCGTAAGGACGACATCGGGACGGTTATCGGCGAAGCGAGTATTGATATTTTGTTCTGCGTAGACGGTTTCAACTAAATTGGGAGGACGATAGCCACTCAGTTGTAAGATGGCTTCATTCACCGCCATAACAGTAAACTGTCCTTGGATGGGATTGCCTTGGTAATCTTTTAAGGTTAGTTCGACTGTTTCCTGATTTCCTGGTTCTAGTTTGTCTTGCTGGGGGGTTATTTGTACTTGTAAGTATTTGTCTTCCAAACTGGTTTTAAACGGGACAAATCCGATGCGAACAAGATTTTCGACGCTTCCCGGTTCGATTTGGGAGATGGGTTGTCCCTGACGGACTAATACTGCTTCTACCGCCGCATTGGGAACCATATCTGGCGTAACTTGGAATTGTATTTTGGGTGCGCCGCCTTGTACTTTTTGGATGGTACTGTAGAGGGTTTTGTTACGAATGACGGCAAAATATAACTCCGCGTCGGGATAGGGAGATTCGATTAATGCGGTGACGGTTTCTCCAGGTTGATAGGTTTCGCGATCGAGATGAACTTCGATACGATTATTAGTATAGCGATCGCCCCAACTTACAGCTTCATCTCCCGTTACCCAAATTTGCGTATCGGTGGCACTGCGATCGCCTTTACTATTGCTAAAGTTGGCATGGATGCGATAGGAACCCGATTCGGAAGGCGTTAAGGAAACCGTTTGCGGTTCGTTTCCCGAATTCACTTCTTCTTTCGCGACGGTTTTGTATTCGACTTGATTCTCAGAAGTCGCACTTCCTTCTTGTAGTTGGGTAACGCTACTATAATCCATCTGTTGTAATTCGACTCGCACTCGTTGACCCGTTACGACTTGTCCTGATGGATTGGTTACGATGACTTTAATGGGGAAAGCTTGTCCTGCTTGCGCGACAAAATCGTTTTGCAATCCAATTAAATATTGACTCGGAAAAGCATTAAAGGTTTTGACATCGGAAACGGATAGATTTGATACATCAGAAACCAATGCTTCAACGCGATAAGTCATGGGATAGGGTAAATCGTCTGCAACTGCAACGACTTCGCGATTCTTACCCGATGCGTCTAGGACTTGGTTTCCTTGTCGTACATCGCTGGGAACTTCTGGGGGTTCTTCTGGCCAAAACCACTGACGACCAAAGGCAAATTTCTCCCATCCTTTAGGAATGAATTCTGCTTTCTGGCGAGTGACGTAATATTGTACGTTGGCGCTTTGTACGGGAGAACCAAAGAGATAGTTACTTTCGGTATTGATACCAACTTTCTCGTTAAGGGTGGCAAACTCCTTATCGAGAGTGAGATTTACTTTAAAGTTTGGGGGTTTAAACTCAGCAACGCGGAAATTCCCATAAAATTCTACTTCATTTTTTCTTTCGGCACGGATGGCATATTCACCCAACGGTCTATCTTTATCCAAATCCAATTCCAAAGAAAACGTCCCGAATTCATTCGTCACTTGAGTGCCTAAATCGGTGTTTTTACCATTAGGATCGATTAGGGTTACTTGATAGGAAGTATTCTTATTTTGTTTTAACTCGCCATTCTGTAAGTAATAAGCGACTCCAGTAAACCAAGCTTTTTCTCCTGGTTGATATAATTGCCTGTCCGAAAAAATGGTTCCTCTCGTTTGCGGTTTTCCATCATCCCATTCCGCATAGATACCATAACCATAATTGCCACTATACTCGTCGGTTTGTGCAAATGCCCAGTCTTGTCCTTCGCGAACGATTGCTAATAGTTTAGGAGGATTTAAATTCGCAACGCATCGTTTCCAATCTTTACCTTGTAAGATTGTAGTACCCGTCGAATCGGTAGACGCGATCGCGCAGGGTTCTTGTTTCGTTCTCGATTTCGACTCCAAGCGAGTCTTATATATCTCAACCGTTGCACCCTCAACCGCCGAACCATCGGAAAGATGATTGACTCTAATTAAACCAGACTCAGGAAACCATTGAGCAAAGACACCCAAATTCGTTAACTGAACCAATCCAAAAAACTTAGGTTCTTGCCAATTTTCTCGACCATTCTCTACATAACGATTGGTTTTCGCTTGAATCCCATAAGCTAATAATCCAGTTGATGCGCCTATTTTCTCTTTCAGGGGAACGATATTGTCGTAACTCTGATTCTTTTTTCCCCCTGCTTTAAAATTGTCCCAAGTCTTAGCATCTGGTAATAACTGCTGTACGTAGCTATAAGGATATGCAGCATCGATATAAACTAAATCGTTAGGTTCTAAAACTTGATAAGCAGCTTGATACTGAGATTTTGGTAAATTAACCGTTGAGACATGAAGTTGTAAATTCGTATCTGCTGGGAAGATATTTAACTCGCTGGGTGCCCAAAGATCGGCTGCAACATCTCCGGTATTATATTGTAGGGAAACCGCTTTTCCTAATGTTTGTCCAAATTTGTCTTTGAGGTTAGCGCCAACAGTAATTGTATAGTTCGTATTCGGTTCTAACGACCAAGGATTGACGTTTACTATAGGTTCGTTCTCATAAGCTTGTAAAAGTTTAATCGACTTTTTGGGTGCAGGAGTAATTTTAATATTTTCTAACGCTGATTCGGCGACCAAACCATTATTAAACTTTAGTTGAGGACTTCCTTTAATAAAACGTCCGTAAGCAGTCCCCCTATCCAAAGCACCATAAAACTCTAGCTTATCAAAAGCCAAGGCTCCATAGGTAGAAACATAACTACTCCATTTCTTATCGCTTGCTAAATTCCCCCTCACCGGACGCAATCCAGGAGAAAAAGTAATCGTATAACGAGTTGATTTTTTTAATTCTTGTTGAGGTGTAATCTCATAATCCCAAATACGCGCCGAAGGATCGAATTTTTCTTGCGGTTGTTCTTCTTCTGATGGGGTTACTTCTTCTTTAAGTGCTACATTAACCCCAACTCCCTTATCGCTTCCCGTTGGCAAGAATAATAAATGTTCTCGAACTGAATTGAGATCCAACTCTACATTAGAAGTAAAAGTTAAATTAGGTTTCAAATCGATAGGATTAGCATCAGAATCCGAAGTTTGAAGGTTTCCAGGTAAATTTGTAATTTCAATCGTTTGTGTATTGAACGTCCAAGCTAAATCTTGTTCTAATTGATGCTTGCTTAAATCTTTTAATCCAGCTTTAAGCATTACTTGAAAGCGAGTTGCTTTCGGTAAAGCTTCATCCGCTTGAAACCCAACCATACGAGGAGTCAAAAACCGAAACTTCCCTGCTACTGGCGGTAAAACTTCAAACTTTTTTAGAAGTTCTTTTTGGTCGTCGCTATCGATTTGTTCGACAGGAATTAAAGGATACTTAAAGCGAACGCGAATTTGTGCTAAAGCTTCTGATTGTCCGGTAGGACTAATTTGTTCTATCCAATCGGGTAGCTGTGGAAGGGGTAGCGAAGCGATAGAAGGTAGCGGTTCTACTCCCGATTTCATTTTAATAAATCCACATCCCGCTATTCCTGAGACGAGGATAAAAATTAGTAAAAATTGGATAAAAATCTTAATAAATTTTGCGATCGCGTTCATTCCCTAGCATCCTCACCGATTATTTCTGTGATAGCCGATGAAAAGGGCGATCGGGGAAATTTCTACAATTCTTAATCAATCGTAGGGGAAAATGGCCATTCGCTCTTACCTATTTATAATTTTAAAAACCGATAGCTTTTCCAGCAGATTTACGGCGATCGCTAGCCCCTAAAAAAGAGTTATCTTTTAAATTAACTTGAATAGATTCTGCTGCACCCCACGTCAAAAAAGGAGTAACTCGATATCCCTTTTCCCAGAGGTTTTGTACTGTTTTAGAATTCAGCGCATAAGGTTCGCTAACAACAAAGTTAGGACTTCCTTGATAATGAAGTCGAGGTAAATTTATAGCGCGATCTACTGGCATTCCATAATCGATAATATTGGTAATAACTTGTACGACAGTTGTCGGAATTGTCGAACCGCCAGGACTTCCTGTTACTAAGAAAACTCGATCGTCTTTGGTAACAATTGTAGGCGACATAGAACTAAGAGGACGTTTTCCGGGTTCAATAATATTGGCTTCTCCTTGTACCAATCCAAATTGGTTAGCTATGTCAGGTTTACTTGTAAAATCATCCATTTCATTATTGAGGAAAAATCCCGTATCTGAAGCAATTACTCCTGCTCCAAAATTAGAATTAATGGTATAAGTAACTGCAACAGCATTACCATATTTATCCACAACCGAATAATGTGTTGTGTTAGTTCCTTCTCGTGAATAATTTTGTTTTATGCTATCTGGAAAAATTGCACGATCGCGATTAATCTTATTCCGAATTTGCTCGGCATATTGTTCGGAAAGAAGCTTGTCAAGAGGAATTTTAACAAACGCCGGATCGCCTAAATAAGAATTGCGATCCCGATAAGCATATAGCATCGCTGAAAACATTAAATGTAAACTTTCAACCGAATGAAACCCCAATTTTTTAAGATTATATCCTTCTAAAATATTGAACATTTGACAAACTGTTGTTCCGCCACCAGGAGGAGGTGACGAAACAACTTCATAACCTCGATAATTACATCGAATTGGTTTTTGAGTAGCAACTGAATAATTAGCAAAATCTTTTAAACTAAGAATGCCTCGATTATCTTGACTGGCACTAACAATTTTTTGAGCGATCGCGCCTTGATAAAAAGCATCTGTTCCTTGAGTAGCGATTAATTTCAGCGTTTGAGCTAAATCTTTTTGAATTAAGCGATCGCCAACTTCATAAGAATTCTTTCCTCCTTTTAAAAAGATATTAGCAACATTAGCATCCTTAAATTTCTTTTGATTTGCCTGTAAAATTCGTACATCTCCTGCCTGTAAAATAAATCCTTTTTCTGCCAATGCGATCGCAGGATTTATGACTTGTTGGCGAGACAAAGTTCCATATTTAGATAAGGCAAAATCGAGTCCTTTTACCGTCCCTGGTACGCCAACCGCGAGATAACTTTTGGTACTAAGTCCGTCAAGAACATTCCCTTTTTTATCGAGATACATATTGCGTTTAGCAGCTAAAGGAGCCTTTTCTCGAAAATCGATAAAAACCTCTTTTCCATCCGCTAAATGAATTAACATAAATCCCCCGCCGCCTAAATTACCGCAACAAGGATCGGTTACAGCGAGTGCATAACCAACTGCTACAGCAGCATCGATCGCATTGCCACCTGCTAATAAGATTTTCACTCCTACTTGAGATGCTTCGTGTTGAGTGGTGACAACCATGCCATTTTTTGTTGATACAGCAGGAGAAGTGTTATTATTCGGACAAAAATAAGTTCTACAACTCAACCAACTGAGAATTTGATATACATAAGTTAAGGATGATAAATACTGCCTGCGATAATAATAT
Source organism: Candidatus Altimarinota bacterium (assembly GCA_012031035.1). Lineage (GTDB taxonomy): Bacteria > Cyanobacteriota > Cyanobacteriia > Cyanobacteriales > Microcystaceae > Hydrococcus. The sequence goes on from JAAUUT010000005.1 coordinate 28,958, forward strand.
CTAGAACTAGAAGAATAAAAATAAGACCAAAGCTTGTTAGTAAAATAAGGAAAATCTTTTGACAAAGTTTTCGTATATTCATCAAAATTAATAAGAGAATTATTGCTGCGATCGCAATAATTTTTTTATCCTAATTAAGCAATAGCAAAATGGACTATAGCAAATTATCAATGTTGTAGTGCGAGCATCTTACTCGCGCGAGCCAAACGGTATGCGAGCGTCTCGCTCGTATTACGGAAAAATTGGTGTTTATAATCTGATAGTATCGCCATACAGCAATACTAAAATGAATTATAAAAACTTTTTAGTTTTCTTTAAATTAAAATGGTGGGCAATGCGAAAAATTTTATAATTTTTATCAATAGGTTATCTCAAGCATTACCCACCTTAAAAAGACTATAACTATTTATTACTTATTCCAACGCTGAGTAGCTTCGGCAAGGCGCTGTCCAAATCTCTCTGCTGTAAGGCGATCGCCTGGGTCGATCGTTGCTTCTTTAGCGCTCATATCAAGGGGACTTTGACCCATAACGCCTAAAAATCCTCCTAAGCGATTTACGCCATCGTCCTTACCAAACAAAAAGCTTTGTAAATCGCCAAGATTTACCCAAATCATCCCATGCTGAGCCGCATTTGTTGCCAAATATAAAAGCGTTCCTTGCTTGTCGCCGCTTGGAGAGCTAGAGTGCGTAAAGCCACCTGCAATTTTATCTTTCCAACCGTGTTTGAACCAAACCGAGCTAGCTGCATCGACAAATGCCTTAAACTGAGCAGCAGCACCGCCCATATAGGTTGGCGTACCAAACGCGATCGCATCAGCTTGGTTAAGCTTCTCTATCATTGCATCGTCTTTCCAGCGACCGTTAACAATTTGCTCTCCAACAATGCGCAATAACTCGACTTTTGTCCCAGAAACTTTACTCGCTCCCTCTGCGACTGCTTGTGCCATCAAATGAGTATGACCGGAACCGGAAAAATAAATAATTGCAACAGTTGACATAGACTTACGATTATCCTTATATTCAACTCAAAAAATGCTAGTAGGGATCGACTGGAAATGTAAAGTACGCACTTTTAAGTAAGATAGTAACTTCAAGGAAATCCTAGATACTTTTTGACGTTTAAAACAGTATATTCAAAGCAATTTTTTCTTAAAAAATCTATCTTTAGCCTCATGGATAAACATTAAAATTAGTGGGTTTTATAAAAATATTTACTAGTTTTTTACCATGACTTATAATGGCTAAGTAGCTCGATATCGACGAGTAACTTTTTTATTGGCGATCGTTAATAATCAAATCATAAAATTAAATTATTAGGTTTATACAAATAGTAAAACTAACTTCAAACCTTTTTAAAATATTCTTGAGAATGATTGACGAGAAGTAAACAGACATTTAATATATAAATCCAGAATCCTCAATTGAGATAGTCAAACTGACGTTTTAATTTAAGATAAAAATCTTTGAATAAAATCTTAAAAAGATAACCACCAGTAGTCAGCCGCGCTCGCAGTCAAATTTACTTGACCTTAGCTTAAGAAAAAACCAAGGGAGATGTTCATGTTAAAGCAATTTACTAAGTTAGTGTCAAGGTTTCGTGATGTACCACTAGACTACAAACCCGTTAAATTTGTTTTAAATAGCCCAAATGAATTCGAGAATATAGCGGGTATCGAGTATCAAATAACGAAATTTCGCGAGATAGCTGAATATGGATGCTTTAAATACGAACAAGAAGCCGTAGTTATCTGTAAAGACACAAAAACTAAAGACAATCGCGGATTAACCATTTACCTAACTGAAATGGGTCAGCCATTCGTTTACATCCACATTCGCAATGCTTTTCCCGTTCGTGGCATCTTCGATCGCCCTACCACAGTTACTATCGTTTAAAATTTCTAGAAAATATTCGATTTAATCTTTAGTCAATATTCCCTCATGTCTTTGCCTAATTCCCTACTTCCCGTCTCTTCGGAGCGTGTTTGGTTACAATCTGCTAAATATTCTGAATTTTCAGATACATTTCCTTCGCACCAGTTTGGCTTAGCAATTCCTTAGTTAAGAGCGCATCCGTTTTCATAATCGTTGCAATGCAGCCCGTCCAACCTGTCTGGTGACTAGCTCCAATGCCTGCTCCATTATCTCCATGAAAATATTCGTAGAACAGAATCAAATTCTGCCAGTGGGGATCGCTCTGGAATTTTTCAGTAGCTCCATAGACCGCACGGCGATCGCCCTTATCTTTGAGAAATAGGTTAGTCAGACGCTTACCAAGCTCCTGAGCAACGTCAAACAGGGTCATGTACTGCCCCGAACCCGTCGGACATTCGATGGTGAAAGAATCGCCGTAGAAAGCATAGAGCTTATACAGAGAAGCCCACAGCAACATATTGACGGGCATCCAGACAGGCCCTCGCCAGTTCGAGTTGCCGCCAAACATCCCTGTATTAGAATCTCCTGGCAAGTAATCGACTCGAAATTTTTGTCCGCCCCAGTCAAAGATAAAAGGATGCTCTAGATGATAGCGGGAGAGAGAGCGAATTCCATAGGGGCTAAAAAACTCATTCTCATCCAGCATCCAGGTCAGAAGGCGGCGCAACTTTTGTTCGTTGAAAACCGAGAGCATTCGGCGATCGGCAAACCCTTTTTCTGATGGCAGGTTCACATTCATAACTAGTTCGGGATGTCGCTCGATAAAGCGTTTTGCTCGCTTTCTGAAGTTTGGCAGTCGATCCAAAACGGAACCGTCAAAGACGACCACTGCCATTAAAGGTAAGAGTCCCACCATCGATCGCACCTTCAAACGGGTAGCCGTTCCATCTGGGAGTTGCAGCACATCATAAAAGAAACCATCTTCCTCATCCCAGAGTTCGTCATACTGCTCGCCCATGCGATCCATTGCTCCAGCAATCCATAAGGTATGAGCAAAAAACTTTTCAACATACTCTTCATAAAGGGGTTCGTGCAGTGCCAGTTCGATCGCAATCCGCAGCATTTGCTGGCTGAAAAACACCATCCAAGCCGTTCCATCCGCCTGATCTAAATAACCACCCGTGGGCAAAGGAGAACTGCGATCGAAAACTCCTATATTATCCAAACCTAAAAATCCGCCTTGAAAGACATTTTTGCCGCCAATGTCTTTGCGGTTTACCCACCAGGTAAAGTTAATTAACAGCTTAGAAAAGGCATATTTGAGAAACTCGATATCGCCCTTGCCGTCATTTCTGACTTTATCAATCTCGTAAATTTCCATTGTGGCAAAGGCGTGAACGGGTGGGTTGACATCGCCAAAGTTCCACTCGTATGCCGGAATCTGCCCGTTAGGATGGAGGTAATCATTGCGCAGGATTAGATCGAGTTGTTTTTTAGCAAAGTCTGGGTCTACCTGCGCCAATGGCAGCATATGAAATGCCAGATCCCAGGCAGCAAACCAAGGATACTCCCACTTATCGGGCATGGAAATAATATCGTCGTTATACATGTGGAACCATTCGCTGTTACGAATTTGGCAGCGTTCCCTGGAGGGACTCCAGGGATTAACACCCCGTTCCTTTAACCACTGGTCAACATCGTAGTAAAAGTATTGTTTTGTCCACAACATTCCGGCTAGAGCTTGACGCACGATATTGGCACGATCTCCTTTCATGGTCGGTGGAATAATTCGGTCATAAAACTCGTTTGCCTCTTGCAGTCGTTGCTGGCAGATAGCATCAAATTCGCGAAAGGGATCGCCCATTGTCTCTGGGATAATTTTACTCAGCCGCAGGCGAACGACCTGAGTTTCTCCCCCTGCGACCATAAGCGTGTAATGGGGAGACACTTTTGTCCCAATTTGTAGTGGATTGACTTCATCCTGCTGCCCATGAACGATGTAATTGTTGATGCCATCTTTAACGTAGGGAGTGGCATTGGGAGAATCGAATAAACGCTGATTGTTCGTTTCATTCTCGGTAAACAACAACGGAACAACGCCTTCGCAGTAGAGGTAATAGTTTCCTAATGTTTCCTTAAATAAAGGATCGGTATGATAGGCACGAGCGATACTCTGTCCATAGCCTGCGACTTTCTCGATCGCGGGTTTAGAACTGCCATCTACCCACGACCAGGTATTGCGAAACCATAGGGTCGGCAATAAATGTAACTCGGCTGTTTCATTACTCCGATTGCAGACGCTAATTTTAATGAGAACATCATCGGGAGAGGATTTTACATATTCCACAAAGATATCAAAATACCGATCGCCATCAAAAACTCCCGTGTCCAGTAGTTCATATTCCAACTCATCGCGATCGCGATCCCGATTGGTTATGACTATATCCTCGTAGGGATAGGCTTGGTGAGGATATTTGTAGAGATACTTCATATAAGAATGCGTCGGCGTACTGTCGAGATAGAAGTAATATTCTTTGACATCTTCGCCATGATTGCCTTCGCTATTGGTCAATCCAAACAACCGCTCTTTGAGAATCGGATCTTTACCGTTCCACAATGCCAGTCCAAAGCAGAGAATCATACTGTCGTCGCAAATTCCTGCCAATCCGTCTTCTCCCCAGCGATAAGCTCGCGATCGCGCTTGGTCGTGAGAAAAATGATTCCAAGCATCGCCATTTTGACTGTAATCCTCCCGTACAGTCCCCCACTGGCGTTCGCTCAAGTAAGGCCCCCATTTCTTCCAGGGTGTTTTTGGATCGCGGGCTGCTTGTAGTCTGAGTTGTTCTTCAGTCATAGTATTGCCTTTTTTAGATTAGCTAAAGAGTAGAGTTAATGAACGCGATCGCTTTGTATAATGTCATGTCAAAGCTCAACATTCATGTCGTGGGCGGGAATAATACGCCGCATTTCCCATGACATTTCGCGCCAGAATATCTTGAACGATCGCCTAGCATTTATAAATGCAGTCTCCATTTGCGATCGCCCGATTCAGATGAAAATATATTGTCAGTCACAGCGTTACCTTTTGGTTATAGAGATCGCTCAACTACTGGAAGGAATACACAGATTGTAGGAATGTGTTGAAAGATGAAATTGTTTATAACATCGATACACAGCCACATTCTCAATACGCTATCTACTTACTCAACGGTTGCAGGAAGGAATTTAAACGGTTCAGTAGGTTTGAACTTCTGTGCCGTGTTGCCTGCATATACCGTACCGTCGGTTAGCGTCAGTTTCTTGGTTGACGCTCCCTCGGAGAAATCGAGGTCGGCTAGGCTTACCCAAAACACATTCGGTTGGCGCGCGGATTCAAAGAAATAACGCTTATTCTTTTGATCGGCAACCGTGCGCCAAATAGTTGAAGAAATGTTAGGCTGACCTGGCGTAGTGATGCCTAAAGGCACTGACACATTACGCATCACCGAAAATACACTGGCGATCGCTTCTTCCATTTTGGCAGTTTTGGAGATGGAGTTAATGTAGAACGAGGCACGAGCAAAGCGATCTGCCGCTCGATTCGTCCCTGGTAGCATGGTAGTGCCACCAATAGACTGCCAATAGCTATCGAGTGCCAATTGCTGGTCAAACACGGGCGAGTTAGTCATCACCTGGTATTCCCGCTTGTGATGGATATTGAGTTTGCCGTCAACGTATTCAAGGATAGCGGAGTCGCCAGTTACATCGGAAATTGACAGATGGGCAGTACCGGGTTCACCATCCGGTGTCTCCATGGGAACCACATAAAATGGTTCTTGCCGCATCGCCTCGACTGCTTCTGCAACTGTGGCAAAGTTATCGAGCAAATATTGCGCCCATAAAGACAGGGATAATGGCTTGCGCGTGTCGTTGGCTGTGGGCGTTGGGTACTTTGATTCAGCCAGATAGAGCATATTCACAACGAACCCTTTCTCATTCATGCCATCGGTAGAAACCACATCCCACGCTGCCGCTACAACGCTGCCATACTTTGAAGTCCACTGAATAGAAGCATCGCCAGCAGCACCATCTCGCTTCATGCCGCGCGGAAATGCCCAAAGATTAGTCCCTAAGTCGCTGAACCAATCCATCGTGCGCCCAGTAATAACTGTATTTTCTGGGCCTAGATAGACTGCTCGCGTACAGGCTTGGGCTGTTTGTGCTAGCATTGACCCCATGAAGGCGAGAAGCGCGCTGCCGACTACGAGGAACTTCGTTATTTTTTTTATCGTTTGAATATTCTGCATAAGATAAGTGAAGTAACTAAACTTTTTTGACGGTTGCGATCGCACGACTGAGAAATCCTTGGTAACGGCGGACTATCAATAGTCTCGCCTAAATTTTTCCATTACCTCTTTCTTGCTATAGATTAAAATGGCTGGTTTTCTCGATTGACCTCTCTTAATGTTTGTTTGGTTGGCAAGGAATTTGCCTCAACTATCGGGTTTGCGCTCCTAGCAAAAGGCAATCGCGGCGGTTGTTGCTGTCGTTTGACGATCGCAGACATCGCTCTGGTTCCTAACCCAAGCATCTGCTGGGGCATACAAGTCAGATTAGATTGAGACAGCGCGTGCAAGATAGCTGGAGTACAACACGGACAAAGCAATGGTTCGATTACAAACATAAATGTTACTTTCTGGGATTTTAGATCGTTAAACAATGTAATGCTGAAAAGCATCGCATACAAGATAAAGGAAAGGTCTTATTTTGTACCTCCTAGCAACTCCATTACCATCGTGGATGCTACTTTAGTCCCCAAAGGAATAGCATTCAAATCGACCTGAAAATTAGCATTATGATTGGAGAAGGGAACCGTTTTGCCTTCTGATTGGGCTTTGGCAAAAAGGGCAGGTTCGGCAATGCCAACGAAGGCATAGTCAAACTGAATATCTTGGTTGTCGCCTTTGAGCAAATGGGCATCCTCAGATGCTGTGGTAGCGGGAAAGTCCTCAATCAGTCCCTTTTGCCCGACTAGATTCGCCAATTGAGGATTGAGGCGATCGACCAGTGCTTTATCGTTGATTAATGGGGTCGTGCTGCCTTTCATGGTCAAGGTTGGCAATTGGTTTTCTGGCATTCCATAAGAGCGGGCGATCGCTTCATTAATGGAGCGAATGCCTTTAATCAACGTTTCTCGCACTGCTGGGTTGAACCAACGCAGATTAATTTTGAGTAAGGATTCTCCTGGAATCACGTTGTTATCTTCTCCAGCTTGCACTGAACCCACGGTAATTACCGCCGAAGTAGGCAGGTTTAGGGGCGGGCGTACCTTCAAATGTCCGTTGCGCCTGGGCGGTGTCTTGTTTGAGAGAGATTCCCAGAAGCAGACTCGATCCGATCGCGATCGCTACCAGTATGCTAACGAGCGGCCCGCGCTTTGACCATTGTTTGCGGATGAAATTGCGAAGAAAAAGCATAGTTTAAGAACTCCTTCTAATAAGAGATTGGCGATTAACGCTCGATGGGGAAAGTGCGATCGAGAGAAGGATTGCAGGATGCCGTGTTAGAGACTGTTGATGGCAACTTATTCAAACCAACAGCCGCAGACAAAGACCCTGCCCCAAGTAGCAAAAAGCCAGATTGAGATAGGGCGTGCAGGACAGCAGGCGTACAACAAGGATAAAACAAGGATTCAAGGGGAAACATCACTAATTACTTCCTGAGATTTCTAGATTAAGTTGAAGCGAATGCGAATATTAAAGTTGCATGTTGTTGAGATAAATAAAATTCTAGGGAATTTTTTTCCATAACACTAAAATCGAATGCGCGATCGTAGACCCAGAACAAGGGCATCGTCACTGTCCTGGTTGGCAGGATCGATAAACTGTAGGTCGGCGGTTAGGTGGAACCACGGAGTAATGGCATAGCTGTAATACATCTCAATGCCATACTCATCGCCAAAATCGACGAGAGGATTAACGGCATTTTTTAAATCGTCACTAAAATTGTAGTAGTAGAAGCCCAGACCGAAGCTGTCTTGCTCTCGCCCCCCAATTAGCCCTTTTCCACCCAAACCCAAAACTAGGTAATTCTCAATGGGATTTGGATTGCCATCCGCCAGGGCTGCTTTCAAAAACACGCCCCAACCCTCGCGAGGATTTGTTGGGTTTTGGTGCAATAGGTGAGAGAACTGAAACTCAATGTTGTAGGAGCCTTGCCTGGCAGCGTTAGTTTCCAAACCAGGAGGCAGCAGGACATCTCTTAGGTCTGTGCGCTCTTTGGTGCTGTAGGTAGCGTTCAGCGCATAGGTCGTAGGGCGACCTGAGATAGTTCCCACATGAGTTGCCCCAAGGGAGAAATTCACGCCATCGCTGAATAGATCGTCTGGCCAGTAGTCATCGGTGCGATCGTTGGGATCGAACACCATGAATGTAAAAGTTACTGGCTGCGTCTTGATGTTGGCGATCGCTCCCATAAGCGTTGGGGGGACTACGCCTTTGGGGGGAACCACAAAGGCAATGTTCATAAATCGTTGAGTTCCCCAACCACCGAAAAAGAGGTCGCCTGCTAACAAATCGACCACATTGATTTTGCCGACCAGCAGGGATGCGCGATCGCCAATTTGCTGCGAGAAATAAAGCGAAGAGGCAACGATAGCATCAGGGCTGTTCAGGGGTAAAATCTTTCCCGTATTAACCGGAAATAAAATTCCATCTTGAAAGGCAGAAAGATTGCCAAATCGATATTCCAAATGGGTGTGAAAGCCACCGCCTTGCCAGAGTCCCAATTTACCCGTATCCAGGTTGATGAGAGCATCTAACCGTCCGCCGTAGTCAAAGTCCTTGTCCCCAGAACCAGCAGCTAATCCTTGATAGAATTGTGTGAATTCAAGATTGAAAGTTACTCCCCGAGCCCGCAATCGAGAACGCCAACCATCCCCGGTGAGATGCGATCGCCTCCAGAGACTTTCATTGTCCGATTTAGGAGGCGCAGTTGGTGCAGGTGAATCCGACGTTTCGGGTCGATCTGAGTCTGCTGGTGCGGGTTCGGCAGACCCATCAGTCTCAGAAGGTTCTTGAACGATTAAGCTTGCATCGGCGGGCAATAAATCGATCCCCTGCGTTGAAATTTGCTCCTGAGTCAGATCTGTTAAAGTCGTTCCAACAGAATCATTAGTTCCAGAAGGCTCTTGGGAGCTTAGGCTTTCAATAGCAGGTAACAACTCTGAAAGCGTTGAGGAGGTGTTTAGAGGAGATTGAGGACTAGTAAGCATCTCAGTCTCCAGTTTAATTTTTTTTGAAATAGTAGTCTCAGAAGATGACTTCTTAAACTGAATATTGCAACTAATTAAACTCATTAAACCGTTTGTCCCGTTCGTCAGACAATGAGATCGAGCAGGTTCGCCGATCGAGGCAAAGGTAAAAGTTAATACCCCAATTTTTAGTAGACAATATCTTAAAGAGATAATCATGAATAGGCAATTCTCCTATGAGATAAACCAAATCGAGCGAGCGATTCTGAGGGATTAGTGATTAAGCCTTGAAAATTAAGACTTACGATCGCAGTCGCTCGCCTTATTAGCAAGCAAATCGACACTGTGCGGCGATCGCATTGACTAAATTTTTCGTTACCTTTCCCATCATTTTTTTACGTGCTAATACATCTATTTACCGAGTGAGGTCTGACTCCAAGCAGACAATAAATTGGATGGTGAGTTCGATAATGATTAGCAGTAAAACGCTTAAAATCATCGGGAAATTATTGACAACGGTCAATCATAATTGTTCCCGCTTAAATTTCTCAATTGCCTCAGCGAGTTTATCCGAGGAAGCCGCACCGAGCGAATCGAGCTTGAAAGCCTCGCCTTGACTGAGATATTCGGCATAGGAAGAGCGAAGATAAGGACGGATCTCGTTGCGATCGGCAATATAAACCTCGAAAAATGCTACTTGTATCGAGCGAGTATAATTAGCGATTAGCTGTGGACTTGGCAAGGTCAGATTTTCTACCGAGGCGATCGCGTCGCTAATTTCCGCATCGAGTTGGGAAAATCGACGTGTGCCTGCCCCTCGACTGCTGTTAGATATTTGTTGGGCGCGGTCAGCCAAACAAACGAGCGAACCTGCTCGAAGACTAAGGGCGTTGCCGGGTCGTAAGTACCTGCACCGATTGAAACGGGAATTTGAATCTTACTCAATCCTTTAGGCCCAAAAATACTGCTGTTGACGGGATTGATGGCAAAAACCGCGCTAACTCGGTCATCTCGGAAATTATATACTTGGTTCGGCAGTGTCAAAGCCCGACACTGTAGTAAAAGAGAAATATTTAGACCGCTAAATTGACCATTACACTCTTGTTCCAAATGCTCAAAATCAATTTGTGCCCCGGCTACTCCTAGTGCCGTATAACCTCCAAAAGAGTGCCCTCCCACGCCTACTGATTCGAGATTGAGTTGCCCAGCAAACTCGGATTGATTGCGCCGTTCGAGTTCGTCTATTACATAGCTGATATCTTTGGGGCGGTTAACAAATTCATCCACGTCGAAGACTTCTCTCGCGTAGCCTTCTAGTAAAGCTTTTGCCTGTTGAGTATCGCTACCGGGATGCTGGGGAAGTGCTACCACATAGCCATAGGAACTTAGATGTTTTGCATCTTCGGAAAAATCTTCAGGTCTAGAGGCTAGTCCGTGAGAAAAAATTATAACTGGGGTTTTGCCTGCTCGCCAACGATGGGGTTTGTAGACATCGACATAGAATTCCCGCTTGCGGCTTTCATCATTTAACAGCCAGGTTTCTTTCTTGACATCATACTCTCCAGGTTTGCGGAGGTCGGGCATTGCTGAGAAATCGACAGGAGGTTCCGTCGTTGCTTCCATTGCTGTTAACTTCTTCATTTCCTCGATCGACATCTCAGTTGCCAGAATTGCTTTCTCAGCAGCCTTGGCTGCGTTCAGCATTAATTCTCCCCGAAATTGCATGTTGGTAGGAAGCTTCTGTAAGAAGTTGAGCAGGGTTAACCCTTGGGGATCGAGAGCCGCTTGGACGAGCGCTCCTCGCAAAGCATATTTCCCATTACTTCCCCTTTCAATGGTGATAAATTTACCAATTTTGCTTAAGATGTCTTCTCCGATTTCTGTGTTGAAAAAGCGAGCTACTACTAAGGGATCGAGATCGGCTCGTTCGAGGAGTGCTTTTCGGAATTGTGCTTGCTGTTGGGGGGTCGCGTTTCTTAAATAGAATTCTAAGTCTTTATTAATCTTGCCTTCTTTCGCAAAAGTTTCTAAAGAAGCAACGCTAACAGATAATTTTAAAGGGCCGTAAGTTAAGTAAAGTTTTTCTGCTGCCCAAACCGGAATCGCACTTGCAAGAGTACAGAGTATTGCTAGCGCTAAAGATTCTTTCCAAGTTTGAAAGATACTGAATTTGCGCACTTGTTCCCTAAATCCCTCGTTAGATCTCCTCTTTACGCTTTTTTGTAAGGGAAACGTTAAAAGTTGCTTTGTTACTAATTTGCTGAGAAACTTTGAGCTTTTCACCCTTGTTTGTAAATATAAATTAATAACGTTATAAAATTTTTAGGAGTTTTCTAGCAATTTTTTAATAAGTTAGATACGCTTTCAAAGCATAACTTAAATACTTTGCAAGAAGATAGCTTTGCGCATCGTGTCTAACAAATAACTGCTATATTGACTTTTTAATTAAAACAAAAATACCGCCATAAATCAAGCAATTAGACTTGCAAAATAAATTTCGGTCATCAAAGATTCTTAGATGATTTAGCCTAACTGCTTAGATGGCATTTAATCTATATTTGCAATCAATGAATTTGTGCTAAGTACAGGACAAAAATTGCAGAGAATGGAAAAACTCATCAAATTTCAGGTCTAAATCGAGGACAAGAGAACGGAGATAATCTAAGCCATAACGAAAAACACTCTTCGAGAGTCGCCCATGTTTCTTAATCTTGAGAGGACGATGATGAGTCAACCATTCTCCGGTTTTGACCGCCCAACATAAAGCTAACCTCATTAAAGCAATCAGCTTACTCAAACGATGAGAGTCTTTGAAATGGGTAGATTCGAGGCAAAATCCCCTCGTCTTCAACATACCGAACAAGATTTCAATGCCCCATCGGCAGGCATAATAACTGATAGCCTTTAGAGGTGTATCAGCAGAAATCACAATTAAGAGTTCACCATCATCAAGACGAAGAGCCGAGACATAAACCTCTCGCCCCCAAACAGTATCCACAAGCAAGCTCTTGTAAGTTAACCGTTTTTACCCTGATTAAGGCGATTAAGAACAAAGCTAAGAAGTTTAGACGTGCGCCGTGCCATTTTAGGTGGGGTTTTAAAGTTTCTTTAAGTACGTTAATCTGAGGCATAGGGTTTCATAGATTGTGTCGTAACTTTCCATGAAACCCTTTTCCTGTCACCCAAGGCAATTTTTCTCTCTCTTTTTTGTCCTGTACAGAGTCATTTGGCATAAAGTAAAGGCGATCCGATTCGATTTTTCTCGATCCGCGATCGCCTTTTTCTTATTAAAACACAATCATGGTATGTGCGATTCGTTCCTAGCGAAATAGGGTGAAAAACCCTTATAAACTAGGGCTTTTTGAGAATATACCTCTTGTTTTATCTGTCGAAAAAATTCTCAAAGAATTTGGAAGTAGTTATGTAATTAATTTTGTCTAATTACTTATGGTGACGAAAACCAAATCTTTCGTATACCAAGCGCAAACGATCTGCCGCAGTATCTTTACAGAAGGCTATAAGGTTCCTTATTAGTTTCCTAGATGTTGGGTTTCGTCCCTCAACCCAACCTACCCCTAATAACTGTTAACTAGTTCTTATCCTAATCATCTTTCCACTCTTCGCCATCAAGTAAATCGATAATGGGATCTCTGGGTAGAAAGTCATTTTGTTCCAACTCATATTCAACGCAGATCCATTCGCGCGGAGGGATAAACTGACAGAGAATATAAATGGGCTGTTGACGACCGACAACACCGCTATCGACTAAATGACGTGCTTCGTCCCTAATCGTGTCGATGGTATAAGAAGTCGTTTGCATCATCTTTAGCCTCTTTCCCTTGAGTGGTTTGGCGATCGCGTAGCGTGGTCTTTGCCGTTGTCCTTTGGACAATCGCTCTTACTTTAAATATAGCCAAAAACTTAAGAAGCTTGTAAAAGATTACCAGCGCGAGCGACTTCAGAAAGATAAGAAAAAGCGAATTTATTCTAGAAACGCTCTTTATAGGAAATAACCTGCTACTCTTACCTAGTTTTTATCTTATTTATCTTAATATCTAATTCCGGCAACTATACGCTTTATTTTTTTAGTTTAATATATAGATCTAAATTTTTAGGTTATGGGAAGCTGTTCGTTCAAGCCTCAAGAGACGATGGCTTTGTCGCCTAGATATTTTTTTGTCTGTGTCTTGGTTGCACATTCTGCATTACTTAAAACCTAATTTTGTATTTAGAATTTGTAAGTCAGAAGTTTTTGATAAATCAGTCGCGACTAATTGTAATAAAAGCGATCGCATTAACCAGTTCTTGACTTTTTTTTTTGCTAAATATAAAGTTAATCCATCACTGTCCGGGAGTCATATTTTGTCTCGTCTCAAGAAAACTTCATTTCTTGTGTCACTGCTTTACTGTGCCTATTTAGCAAAATCGGCTTTAGGAATTAATCTATCCGATCGCTATGCAGCGCCAACAGTATTTAAAATACCGCTAAAAGCATTAAATCATCCCGTTACCGTCAAAAAACATCATCGTCACGATCGCTCAAAAAGGATTAGTTTAGATTTTAGTACCAAAAGATCCTTACAAAACGTTTAGCAAAAAGTTATCTCGATTTCGATTCAATTTTAGGCATAATTTTACCAATTAACCAAGTCATAATTGCGCCAAGAAATAAAATACCGATCGCAGGATTAAATAACGGTTGCCAAAGCTTATACCAGAGGTCAAGACCGAGAGGAATATTCATAGAACGACCGATAACCGCGATCGCCAACCAGAAAAAGCCAAATAGAACCAGAAAAACATCTGCAACGAGTAAACGATTTAACCAAGTCAAAAATTGTTCTTTCATAGCAATTATTAAAGTGAAATACTAAGTTTTTTTCAAGTGCTTTTATAGCAGATTCTAGCGCGATCGCGACGTGCGTCCAATGAGTTCCTCCCTGGCAAAAAACCGTATAAGGTTCTCGCAACGGCCCATCGGCGGAAAACTCTGACGTACTCCCATCGATAAACGTGCCTCCAGCCATAACTAACTGGCTTTCGTACCCAGGCATTTCGGCGGGAACGGGGTCTAGATAAGAACTGATAGGAGACGCGCCCTGAATTGCCCGACAGAAGGCAATTAGCTTTTCTGGCGAACCCAACTGAATCGCTTGAATGACATCTCGACGAGGGATTAATGGCGGTGGGTTAACTGGGTAGCCCAATTTATCAAAAACATAAGCAATCAAATGGCTGCCTTTCATGGCTTCGCCAACCATTTGCGGTGCGAGGAATAATCCTTGATATAACAAGCGATTTTGGTCAAACGTTGCCCCGCCGCTGCTTCCAATTCCAGGGGCAGTCAAACGACACGCCGCCGCTTCAACTAATTCGGCTTTTCCAGCAAGATAGCCGCCTGCGGTAACGATAGTACCACCAGGATTTTTGATCGAGGAACCTGCCATTAAATCTGCCCCGACGGCTGTAGGTTCGCGATCTTCGATAAATTCGCCGTAACAGTTATCGACAAAGCAAACGGTATGAGGATTTTGTTGCTTGACAAGATGAACGATCTTTCCAATTTCTGCAATTGATAAACTCTGTCGCCAGGAATAGCCGCAGGATCGCTGAATTAAGACTAAATGAGTATTATCTTGGACTGCGCTACTTAATTTCTCCCAATTTATCGTCCCACTTTCGGTCAATGCTAGTTCTCGATACCGAATGTTAAACTCAGCGAGGGAACCTTGACTAGTGCCTCGCAGACCGATAACTTCTTCGAGAGTGTCGTAGGGTGCGCCTGCAACGGCTAACATTTCATCGCCCGGTCGCAAGACTCCAAATAGGGCACAGGCGATCGCGTGGGTTCCCGAAACGAACTGTACTCGCACGGCGGCGGCTTCTGCTTGCATGACTTGGGCAAACACCTTATCTAAAGTTTCTCTGCCTAAATCGTCGTGTCCGTAACCACTAACGCTTGAAAAATGATGAACGCCAACTCGACAATCTTTGAAAGCTTCCAAAACTTTTTTAAGATTTTGCTTGACCTTGGTGTCAATTTCAGAAAAGATCGGTAGAAGCGCTTTCTCTGCTGTTTTTAGGATCGATAAACTATCCATTGATTGAGTCAAAGTAAAATTTTGTTGCCCGTTATTGATTCAACACCCCAATTGACCCCTCGGTCAATTCGATCGCCATTTTCTTCGCTTAGCAATGTAAAAAATGTATTAAATAACTTGTCATTTTCCCAAAATTGTGTATTCAATTTTTCATAAAAATTGACATAAATAAATTGAATAGCTTATTCGTCTGAATTTTCCATATTAGGTTATTACATGAGTGTTGCCACATCAAAAAAACTTTCTTTTTCTTGGAGCATTATTATTTACATGGCGACGATCCATTTCGTAGCCGCCTTTGCCTTGCTTCCTAGTAATTTTAGTTGGGGATCGGTAGGAGTGGCTTTTTTGCTTTACTGGATAACTGGCGGGATAGGAATTACTTTGGGATTTCACCGTTTAGTTTCTCATCGCAGTTTTGAAACTCCTAAATGGTTGGAATACTTTTTGATTTTATGCGGGACGCTTGCTTGTCAAGGCGGGCCGCTTTATTGGATTGGCGGACATCGCATTCATCATAAATATTCGGATACTGCATTAGATCCCCACGATTCTAATCGAGGTTTTTGGTGGAGTCACATGGGTTGGATGTTGTTTAAAAATCCTACTTTTAGAGAAGAACTTTCGCGCTATACCAAAGATATTAATGAAGATTGGTTCTATCAATTTTGCGAAAAATATTTTATTCCCATTCAAGTGGTTTTGGGATTATTGCTTTATTGGTGGGGCGGTTGGTCGTTTGTTATTTGGGGAATTTTTTTGCGCTTAGTTATTGTCTTTCACTGTACTTGGTTTGTGAACAGCGCGACTCACAAATTTGGCTATCAAACTCACGAATCTAACGACAATTCTAGAAACTGTTGGTGGGTAGCTTTATTAACCTTTGGCGAAGGATGGCATAACAATCATCATGCTTATCAATATTCGGCTCGTCATGGGTTGCAATGGTGGGAAATCGATGCTACTTGGATGACAATTCGCCTTCTACAAATATTGGGTTTAGCTAAAAATGTTAAGTTGACACCACAGCGATCGAGCAATTAATTTTTTTATATAAGCTCGATTCTATTCCCGATTTCGCGATGAAAACGCGATTTTTTCGATCGAACTCAATTAGGTTACTACATGACTGTTGCCACATCTGAAAAACTTCCTCTTGCTTGGAGCATTATTATTTACATGGCTGCGATTCATCTCGTAGCCCTCCTAGCATTGTTTCCCAGTAATTTTAGCTGGGGAGCGATCGCAGTTGCTTTTGGACTGTATTGGATTACTTGCGGCTGGGGAATTAGTATAGGATACCATCGCCTATTAACTCACCGCAGCTTTGAAGTTCCCCAATGGTTAGAATATTTCTTTGTTTTCTGCGGCACACTGACTTGTCAGGGAGGCCCAATTGCGTGGACTGGTTTGCATCGCATTCATCATAAATATTCAGATACTGCCCCAGATCCTCACGATTCAAATCGAGGACTTTGGTGGAGTCATATGGGTTGGATGATGTATGACAATCATGCTAACAAGCACATTCCTCGTTATACCCAAGATATTGCTGGCGATCGCTTTTATCAATTTTGTGAAAAGTATTTTATTCCCGTTCAAGTTGTTTTAGGATTATTGCTTTACTGGTGGGGTGGATGGCCCTTTGTTATTTGGGGCATTTTTGTTCGCTTAGTTCTCGTATTTCACTTCACTTGGTTTGTTAACAGCGCTACTCACAAATTTGGCTATCAAAGTCACGAATCCAACGATAATTCTCGAAATTGCTGGTGGGTGGCTCTAGTAACTTTTGGTGAAGGATGGCACAATAACCATCATGCTTATCAATATTCTGCTCGTCACGGTCTACAGTGGTGGGAATTTGATATTACTTGGATAACGGTTCGCATCCTGGAATTTTTTGGCTTAGTCAAAAATATTAAATTAGCACCCACGCCATCGGCTAATCAGTAGTTGGTAAATTGAAAATTAAAGGGTAAAGTTTTTGGGGAAAGAGAAATCTTGGACTCGAAACAACTATCCATAACAATCAACTTTACACCGCACTAATTTTTCAATTGTAAATCAACAAAAAACCTCTTCTTTTGGTTTCTTAAAATTAAAAGAAGAGGTTTTTTTAATATTAATTGGCGCTCTGTGAATGGTAACTGGTAGATAGGAAATTTAGACTTTTGCTATCTTTTTTTCCACATCTGAGAGCTTGCAGCAGTTACCTCAACAGCCAGGAAATTAATTTCCTGGCTCATATATAAAGTCATTTTAATGGACTTTATATATGCTCCTGTGCTAGTTCGAGGACTTCGACAGTTATCGGTTATTGTAGGGGCACATAGCGTGCGCCCTATCAGTTATTAGTTATCGATCGCTCAAGATTAACCCGATTAAGTAATTGGTAACTGGTCACTATAAAAGCTGGTCGCAGTTTAGGCTGGAGTCACTAATTGCTCTTGTCCTTGAGATTGTTTTTGATAGTCAGCAATAATCTGACGCAAACGATCGCCCTCTATGGTTTCCTGTTCGATTAGCAGATCGACTAACTTATCGACTAAAATCCGGTTTTCTTGCAGAATTTCGTAGGCTTTTTGACGACAGTGACTGACAATAGTTCGCACTTGCCCATCAATACTCGCCGCAATTTCTTCTGAATATTCCGAGCGTCTATTGACCATTTCGTTGCCCAAAAAGATAGGTTCGCTTTCACCTTCTAGGGCAACTAATCCTAACTCGGACATCCCGAAGCGAGTAACCATCCGCCGCGCCAAAGCCGTAATTTTTTCTAAATCGTTACCCGCGCCCGTAGTAACTTCCGACTCGCCAAAGATAACTTCTTCGGCGACCCTTCCGCCTAAAAGTCCGGTAATGCGGGCTAGCAGTTGCGATCGCGACACTAATCCTTGGTCTTCGTCGGGAGTAAACCAGGTTAACCCTTTCGCTTGTCCTCTGGGAATCAGGGTAACTTTTTCAACCGGATCGTGACCGGGACAAAAGGTTCCAACGACGGCGTGACCGATCTCGTGATAAGCAATCAAGCGCTTGGCTTTACTATCGACCAGAGGCGTGCCTTCCATACCCGCTACGACGCGATCGATGGCATCGTTGATTTCTAGGGCACTAATGGCATCTTTGCGCCTTCTAGCCGTAAAAATCGCCGCTTCGTTGAGGACATTAGCCAAATCCGCACCCGTAAATCCTGGGGTGCGTCGGGCAATTCCTTCTAACAAAACGTCCGAGGCTACCTTTTTGTTGCGAGCGTGAACTTCTAGAATTTCCAAACGGCCGTTCAAATCGGGATAATCGACCATCACTTGGCGATCGAAACGTCCCGGACGCAACAAGGCTGAGTCGAGAACGTCGGGGCGGTTAGTAGCAGCAATGACGATGATTCCTGTATTGCCTTCAAACCCATCCATTTCGGTGAGTAACTGGTTGAGGGTTTGTTCTCTCTCGTCGTTTCCGCCACCAATTCCAGCACCGCGCTGACGACCGACAGCATCGATTTCATCGATAAAGATCAAGCAAGGCGCGTTTTCTTTGGCTTTCTTGAACAAGTCGCGTACTCTCGAAGCGCCAACCCCGACAAACATCTCGACGAATTCCGAACCGGAGATGCTAAAGAAGGGAACGCCAGCTTCCCCCGCGATCGCTTTGGCGAGTAGGGTTTTTCCGGTTCCAGGCGGCCCGATCAATAAAACCCCTTTGGGAATTTTTGCACCAATGGCGGTGAATTTTTCTGGCTGTTTGAGGAAGGTAACAACTTCTTGTAATTCTTCTTTAGCTTCTTCGATTCCCGCTACATCTTGAAAAGTAATTCCCGTCTTGGCTTCCATTTGAAAGCGAGCGCGAGACTTACCAAAGCTCATCGCTTGACCGGAAGCATTAGCAGAACGACGCAGGATTGCGATGACAATTCCGAGCAAAAGAAACAATACCAGCAAATTTGTCATCAAGCCTACTGCTGCCGAGCGATCGGCTGTTGGGTTGATTGAGTATTCGATGTTTTTAGAATTGTTTAATCGCGAAATCAATTCTGGGTTTTGATCGAATAATTTGACTTCTTTAGGTGGTGCGTTTCGATCTCGATCGACCATTGTGACTCTGGCAATCTGATTGGCTGGGTCGAGTTCGACTTTGCTGACTTGTCCTTTGTCTATTTGTTCTAGAAGCTGGCTATAGCTAAGGGTATCTTTGTCTGCTGTTGCTGAAGCTGGCAAGCCGACCAGGAGCGTCTGAGCGATCGCCAAACCCATTATCGTTTGCTTGATGTGTCGAGACAAAGAACCTTTACATTTGGGTTTGAGAACATTTTGGCTGTCCGATCCGATCCTTCTCATCTTATTTTGCTCTTGCCATGCTTGGGGCATCGAATTGTGCTTCATAACCAACCGCTATAGGAGTATCTTTAATTACCAGTGTGTCATTTTAAAGTGGTAAGCTGCCACTGAATCGATCTTAACGCTCTGCGATCGACTCGATCGATTTATTTAGGCGATCGCGCTCGTTCGAGATGTTTGGCTCTCTCAATTTTTAAATAAAAACGCAATTTGTGGTTGATAGCAACGCTAAGTAACCTCTTCGAGGCACTAATGATTGATAATTGGATAAATACTCTAACAAGATACTAAATTCGGTTAAAATGTCTTGATGGAAAGTACAACTTACACGTATCGAATTCATCCAGATAATTTCTCAGTATCCTGGCTTAGATTTGTGGTAAAACTGGGACTTACCATCAAAGAGTGAATGCTCAGGAGAGCAGTCAACTTTGCCCTGAATGTGGGGTCGATGTGCCTAAAGATTTGAGTATCAGGATACATAGCTGCCCAGAATGTCATATCGTCATGCCTCGCGATGTGGCTAGTGGAAAAATTATCTGGGATCGCGGTATTGCAGCCGTTGAAGGTCTAGCGGTCAAGCTGGGTGTGGAGGAAGGGTCGTAGGATTCCCGATGAAGCACCAAATTCTAGCAACAATATTAGAAGCCCACACTATAATTTGAGTGACGTTAGGATCGAAAATTTAGTGTTAGGAGTATGTAACAATGAATCCTGTTATCTCGCGTTCGACCCGATTGTTATCTTCAGCAAGGACACGACAATGCGCATACTAGCCCTTGTTCCTGGGGGAATTAGCGAACAAATTCTCTTTTTTCCTACCCTGGAAGACCTCAAAAAACGGTATCCTCAAGCCACCATTGATGCGATCGTGGAACCGTCTTCTAAATCTGCTTATCGGGTTTGCCCCCATGTTAGCGAAGTTCTAACCTTTGATTTTAAAGACCGTAGCGGCTTAGCCGATTATCTTAACCTACTCGGCATCATTCGCGATCGCGAGTACGATATCGCTCTGTATTTAGGTAAACGTTGGACAATTGGACTTTTGCTTTGGTTAAATGGTATCTCCGTGCGAGTAGGATACCAAACCAAAACGCCTTGGTTTTTCTCGAAATCGGTTCCCCTCCAAAACGATCGCCATGTCGTTGATATATATCACGATATATTGCAAGGTTTGGGCATTCAATCGCCAACTCCCGAACTCAAAGTCACTTTACCCAGAGAAGATATCGATTGGGCGGGAAGCGAACAAAAACGCTTGGAGATTAAAGATAGTGGTTATGTTCTCATCTATGATAGGGAGGGACGATCTCAAGCTAACGATGGCGGTTATCCCCTAGAAAAATGGCAAAAAATTGTCGAGGATTTTCGGCAAAAACAGCCAAATTTACCAATTGTATTGCTGCAAGCTCTTGGAAACAACCAATGGAGTGCAGCAATGACAGCAAGCAATCCCGACTTGAAATTAACAAATCCCTCGGATGTTGGCAAATTGGCTGCGATCGTTGCTGGGGCCAATTTGCTTTTATGTACTGAAAGCGTACCCATGCACCTAGCGGTTGCCGTTGGAACTTATGCGATCGCTCTCTTGAAATCTGACGCAAGTAAAATCTTACCGCCGAATACTCAAGATCGCTGCGTTAGCATTCAAGCTCCATCAGATCGAATTGCCGATATTCAACCCGAAAGCGTTCTCCAGCAGATTTGGCGTAGCTAGTTATGGGGGAAGTATGACCCATGAAAACTCGTGCAATCCTCAATAAAGGATTGAGTGCTTGGGCATTTGAAGATCTAGACGCAGAAGTATTTAGGGGCAGCGATAAATAAAAAGCCTATTCTTCCTGCACAGATTCAAACACCGGACAATATCCCTCCGAAGTCACTTTAAATCCATAAAGCGGAGAAGCTTGATGCCAACAGCGCTGACTTCTATAATGGCGGCAAGTTCCACAGCAGTCAATATCTTCTAATCGCTGAACTTCGGAACTTTGACTCAATAGCTCGCGCTGAGATACGCCGCGCATGACTAGCTCCTCTCCTTGCCAGCGAGCTTCTACTAATCCCGTATCGGCAAAATAACTCCAGCGCGGATCTTTACTAATGGCATCGGGTAAGGTAATGGTAATATTAGTAACCGTTTCGTTTAATTCGCCTTCGTAGGCGGTAGGCGTGGGAGTCGCAGGCTGCATAAACTTATCGCCAATCGGAAGTTCGACTAAAGTTCCAGCCGAAGGAGAATGAAGTTGATAGCGATTTTGTAGTTCTTCTAGACTAGTAAGGTCTGCAAGGTATAAAGGAGAGCCATGAATGAAAATGACGTGCTGGGGTCGCAGATTGTGAATGAGTTGGGTGGTATTGCGACCGTCGCTGTGTTCTGCTAAGAGATAAGATTCGATGTTAATTCTAGAGGCTTCCTCAAACATTGCTAGGGGAAAAGAGTCGGCACTAAAAAGACTGTCTGGCTCTTGGGGCACTAAAATTAACCAAGAACCGGAGTCTGGAGAACAAAACTCTTTTAGGGCGATCGCGTTGTCAGTAAGAACGATACAAGGTTCTTGAGTTAGAGATACTCCGCCTTTTGACGGCAAAGTCTCCTCTAACTTCCTAAAAATCGAACGTTTTTCTTGATTGAGCCGACGCATTCGCGGACAAATTCGCTCGTCCCAAAATAAAGATTGATGTTTGGCAAAATTTTGCACGGAGAGGGGAAATTGCCCCAGCAACTCCAAATAAATATCGCAGGCGATCGCGACATTGCCATCGACCCAAATATCGAGATCGCGTCCGGTAAACTGATGGTGAGAGCGCAAAAGCTTGAGAATTTCTTGCCCTAGTCCCAAAGTAGGAACTGGCAGTAGCACTTTCTGTCCAGACGCGATCGCGCTAGAAATTCGCTCCATCAGATGTTTCTCTTGCTGGCGGCGATGGGGATGCCTCGTTGTGCCATAAGTCCCTTCAACAATCAATACGTCTGGCGCTAATCCCCGCAGCGTTTCTATCGATAAGCCTTCTACTAATTGCAGGTTGGAGAGCGAAAAATCTCCGGTATACAGTAGCTTATAGATTCGATTGGGACTTTTATAGGTGAGGACGATGGCAGCAGCCCCCGGTAAATGTCCGGCGGGAAAGATTTCTGCACTCAAATCGTCAAATAAGTCAATTGGCGATCGCACGCCATTGCTTGACAAAAACGAGGAATTGCCTGCTCGACAGAATCGAGCCAATTGAGCGGCAGGAGGCGCTCCGTCACTTCGCTTGCATAGATCGGCATTTGCGGAAAAGCCCGATGCAAGTCTAGCAAACCGCGAGCGCGATCGGCGTGGGCATGGCTGCAAAATACCACATCAGCGGGAGGAGTTTCTTGAGTCGCGATCGGTTGAATGTCATTCAAACCGCAGTCGAGTAGAATGCGATAGGGCCCCATTGTTACCAACAGACACACTCCTTCGTTTTCGTGACCTACTCCATAAGGAAAGCAGGATAAGCGATCGGTCAGATCGGGCGAAACTGAGAGGCGTTTACTCATTTTGTCGCTAGACAGCACTAAAATCAGTGACCAGTTACCAGTTACCAGTTACCAGTTACCAATGCGGGTCACTCTTCACTAATAACTGCTCGCCGAACACTATTAACCAAAAAATATTTTTTTACAATCTCGCATTCACTAAATTAGTTAGTGAGCAGATCCATTCCCATCATAATTATCTGAATCGTAAAAACCGTTTTTTGTGCCAAAAAACAGAGAACTTACAATAAAAAGCCCTGTCAAAATCAGTATTATCATTTTTACGTCCATATCGATTTATCTCCCTCAAGTTAGACGGTCATTTCCTAATCTATCTAAAAATTCACGATTCGATCGCTTCAGTCATTTTAGTTAAAATCGCTTCGGATATAACAGCGGCGATCGGAATTTCTTCAACTTTGGGCAACTTTTCTAGGGCTAAACGAGACGATTGTCTTCCTCCAGAAAGGCGTTTTAGTAATTGCGGGCGGGGATCGTGTAGAAGATAAACGATCTCATCGCCACCAAGCCATTCTTCTGAAGCTTTAAGAACTTGTAAGCTTTTATCCCGCTTGACTAATAGCGGAAGAAGTTCTCCTGCATCGATTAACGCTTGTAAATGAGCCTGTTGCTGAGATAGATTTGCCTCTGTAAGGACGGTTGCTCCCAACTTAATTTGTCCGTCGCTCAGGTATTGATTCCAGGTTTTGATTGAGAATTGTTCGATAAAGGCTTGCTGAACTTTCGATTTATTCGTCTTTTCGACTTGAGTATTGCGAGAAAAGGCGGCAAAAACGCGAGGCGGCTGAAATTCTTCTACTGCTCGCTGCGCTAGGACTAAATTAACTTCTTCATTGCTGGTGAGCGCCATAAAAGTTCCCATGGCGTGAATGCCCGCTTCTTCTAATGCGTCTGGATCTAGACCGCTACTTTGCACGACGGGTAAATTCTCATCTTTCGCTTTTAGGCAGGCTTCAGAATCGGTGTCGATCAGGACGACGGACTCGCCTGCTTCTACAAATAAGCGAGCAATTAGACGAGTTAAAGGATTGCAACCAATGATGACGGCTCCCGTTGCATCAGAAGCGGTTATCTTTAACCAGCCAGCTACCCAACGAGCGCTCAAACCTTCGACAAAAACGGTCATCATAATGGTAAGAAAGACTAAGGCTTTGATCGAATCGCCGCCATTGATTCCTTTTTGGGTGAGCAAGATAGCGAATAGAGAAGCAACCGAAGCCGAAACGATCCCACGAGGGGCAACCCAAGCCAAAAATAGTTTTTGTCGCCAGTTAAGATTACTGTTAAAAGTACACAGGGCGATACTCATGGGGCGAACGATAAACATGAGGGTAAGTACAGTTAGCAAGCTGCCCCACCCCAAGGCAAAGATACTGGCGATCGATAAATCGGCGGCTAGAAGAATAAACAAAACCGAAACGCACAGAATGGTTAATTGTCCTTTGAATCTTCTGAGCAATCGTTCTTCGGGAAGCGAAGATGCTCTCAGGACGAGTCCAGCGATAACCGTCGCCATCAGTCCCGATTCGCTGCGGCTCATTTGCGCCAGACAAAATAGACCCCAAACCCCTGCTAAAACGACGAGATTTTTGAGTTCTTCGGAAAGAACGCTGGTTCGCTTGAGAAATAGTCCGAGCAACCAACCGCTTGCCGCGCCGATGATTGCGCCGATACCCAAACGCAATATCAAACCCGTTGCGATTTCAACGGGACTAGCACTACTGTTAAGGATCGTTTCGAGAACGATCGCGGCTAAAATTGCGCCGACGGGATCGATCAAAACGCCTTCCCCTTCTAGTAAGGTCGCTACCTGTCGGTCTACTTCTACCTGCTTGAGCAGGGGACTAATGACTGTCGGCCCGGTCACGACGACTAAGGAAGCATAGAGAAACGCGATCGCCCAAGGAAATTCAGCCAGCCAATGAGCGGCCATTCCTCCCCCAATTAAGGTAATTAGGGTTCCCACTGTTACGAGATTGCGCAGGCTCCCAGAGACACGACCTAAGTCGCGCAGGGATAGGTTAAAGCCTCCCTCAAATAAGATGATGGCAACTGCGAGAGCAACCAGTACTTCTAAGCCCATTCCCAGATAGCGCGGGTGCAAAAGACCGAATCCATCGGGACCTAGCAGAATGCCGAATGAGAGTAAGAAAACAATGCTGGGAACTTTGAGATATTCGGCTACTACTTGGGCACCGATCCCTGCTAAAACCGCAAGAACGATTTGCAGGGTTAGTTCAAATGAAGCTTCCATAGGCGTGTCGATCGCTTGCAGTCTTTAGGGTGGATCTACAATTGGGCTAACCATGATTAATGTAGTTTAAGTATTCCCAAGATAGTTCTCTCCCTTATCGGGTTAATACCAGATTGCTCGTCGCCCAATGCCTGAATCATTAGAAATTATTGTTATTTTAAGGTTTAGAGATTGTTTTTTTAGAAGCGATTGATTTGTGCGGCTCGTTGATTTTAATGTTAAGTTAATTCAACAAAAAATTAAAATTTTGAAATGAGAAATTTTTATTCGTTTTGGGTATTCTAACATTGATATTCTTACATTCTCAAACCTAGGTCGGGGGAAAAGCTTTACCGAAAGATTAATTTAGAGTTTCAGAAGGCTTTCAAATTCAAAACATCCAAGTTTTGGATGACTATACCAGCAAATTCCTGTAACAATAAAATGAGAACTTGTTAAAGTCGATCGCATCATTGCGTGCGAGAAGCGAGCATAACCTCAAGAATCTGAAAAGATTGGCTCCTCTATTCTATGAACCATCAAATTTTTACTTGGTATCGTTCGAGAAATAAATTGCGACAAGAAATTCGTTGGCTTGAATTTATGTCGCTTTTGGCTTTATTTGTGGCAGCTTTAGTATTATTTTGCCTGAATTTAGGAAATTTACCCCTTCAAGAGGGAAACGAACGAACGATCGCTCAAGTAGCTAAAGAAATCGCAGCGCGTCCGCTAGTTTCTCTCTACTGGCTGTTTCCAACTTTTCAAGGAAAGCCTTATCTTACTCAGCCGCCGTTGGTTCACGGAGCGATCGCCCTACTGTATCGACTCATTGACAACCAGATCTGGACGACTCGCTTGCCTGGGGCATTTTTAGCGGCTTGTTCGGTTCCGCTACTCTATAGTTTGGGTCGAGAGATTTTTATCGCTCGCACGAGCGCTATTTTTGCCGCTTTGATGTATTTGACTCTCTGGCCGGTAGTACAGTATGGGCGCTTAGCGACGCTCGATGGAGCGGTTTTATGTTTTGAAATTTTGACAATTTGGTGCGTTTTGCGATCGCGTCGCGATTTGCGTTGGGCGTTAGGCGCAGGAATTGGTTTGAGCTTGTTAGGATTTTCTCATGGGATGATGAGCGCGATTATTGTTGCGATCGCGCTCGTTTTTTTTGGCTTGGGATACTCCCCGGCTTCTCAGTTCGGGATTTTTCGCGATCGGTTTTGGATTGGGTATAGCTCCCGTCATCGCTTGGTATATTACTCAAAGCTTGCATTACGGTATGCCTTTTGCAGCAGCGATGTTCGGTCAATATTTTCAAGTTAGCGGCAAACATTCGGTTAGTTTATCGCTGTCTCCGCTTATCGAAGTTGCTAAGTTTTCTTGGCCTTGGCTGATTTTTTCGCTTTATGGACTGCGTTTGGCATGGCAAGAACGAAATTGGGGCTGGGCTAAGTTAATCTTGGTCTGGAGTAGCGTCTTTTTTGTCGTCGTTTCGCTGTTTTCCGTGCAGCATCCCGACGCGATAGTTCCTATATATCCAGCTTTAGCCCTAGCAGGAGGAGCCGCTTTAGGCGAAGTAGGCAATTGGCCTGTCGAACGTCCCTATCCTCGCTTGTGGGTGAGCTTGTTGAGTTTATTAGCGCTCATTCCCATCGTTATCGGGTTAGCCATTTATTTTGAGGTTAATTTTAGCTGGTTTAAGACGGTTGACGAGATATTATTTATCGTTTTGGGGGCGCTTTCTCTAACCTGGGGATTTGGTGCTATTTTACTCGCTCAGCGATCGGAGCAGTTTATCTCGATATTGATTTGGGGAATGTATGTTTCTTGGTTGCTATTAGTTAGTTCCTCAAATTGGATTTAATATAAGCCTTCTTGAATGCTGAATTTAATTGCTCAGCATTCAAAATTTTTGGATTGACAAGCTAAATAGCAAATTTATTTATAAAGTTTTCAAACAAAAGCAAACGGTCGAGTACCGATCGCTTTTGTTTGTATTTTATCGTTAAGTTTATTATTCTCCCGCATCAATAAGTTTGAGATGAATGTGCTTGCGACCTAATATCACTTCAAATTCGTCTCCTTGATTGAGTCCCATTTTTTTAGTGTAAGCCGAACCAATGAGGAGATTTCCATTGGATTGTACGCTAATCTTGTGACTGGCCTTGCGACCGCCGCTTCCCTGACCGTTAATCGTACTGTCTAATTCAATTCCCTCTGCATCGATTAGTGCGTTGAGGAACTTCATCATATTAACTCGTTCGATGTTGTTTTTCGTAACGGTATAATAACCGCACTCTTTTGCTTTTTGTTCCTTAGAGAGGTTGCCTAATGATTTAACTTTCTCAAGTAACGCTTCTCCTGTTAAAGGTTGTGGTTGTGTATTCTTAGCCATCAACTTCTATGCCAACTAATTTGTTTATAGGGTTTACAGATTTACTGCCAACTGCCACCTTAGCAAAGACAATAAATATTTTGATTGTTATCTGTCACTAAATTTATCTTACACGCAAAAAGCAAAATTTATTCAACTTTCATTCGTTTTAATATTAATGGATTACTTGCAATCTTTAGAGAAAAATTTACTTTAAATTTACAAAACAAAAAACAATTAATGAAGCTAACTACAAGAGGTCATTATAGCGTTAAAGCCTTGTTAGATATAAGTTTACAGCCGGAGCGCCAACCGACTCCAGTAAAAGCCATCGCCCATCGACAAGATTTACCCGCTCCTTATTTAGAAAAATTGTTGATCGAAATGCGTCGAGCAGGCTTAGTTAAATCGGTCAGAGGTTCTCAAGGTGGCTATCAATTAGCACGCAAACCCAGTCAAATTTCTCTAGGACAAATCTTAGAAGCAGTCGGAGAAACAATTGAGCCTTTACCTCGCCATCACTCAAACGTAGAACAAGCTGAAGATTGGGTAACATTTAGTCTGTGGAAGAGACTTCACCAGAAAATGAAAGAGGCACTTTATAATATCACTCTTGCCGATCTTTACTATGATGCTCGTAGCTGGCAAGCCGCTCAAGGAGAGGAAACTAGCTTTGTCGTTTAAATGATTGAAAAAAGGCGATCGCACTTAGTAAATCTACTATTTATCATGGAACTTATTAGTGCGATCGCCTTGGCTTTTGTGCGATCGCGATCGCCAAGAAGCGATTCTATGTAATTGTTCTATTTATGGCAAAAAAGACTTACTAGATTCAATCATCCGAGCGAAAAAATTTGCCTTGTTTGGTAAAAGCGATCGAGTAGTTACCGATAGTTTAAAGAATCAGACAGCTAAACATAGTTTTACTAGCTTTTGTTGCACGTCTTGTGTCGATTCCCCTCGCTCTTATCTTGATGAGATCGTCATAGAGGATTGCTAACTCAAACGAGAAATAGAATCGGAATTTGCTAGGTCATCTGGAGATGATGCTTGTGCCCTAGAAAAGATCGATATAATTGAGGATTCTAAGTGATGAAATGCGATAAAAGATGGAGAGAGCTAATCCGGCTGCGATCGCCTTGCTTATGGCAGCTATTGTAGATTATTTAATTGGAGATCCTTGGAATTGGCCTCATCCAGTGCAAGCGATGGGATGGATTATTTCTCATTGTACCCACTTAGCGATTAACTACTTAAAAGAATGGTGGCAGCGTCGCTTGGCTGGAATCATTTTAGGGGTCGGATTAATTCTTGGTAGCGGTTTTGTTGGTTGGTTGCTCGTGCGAGTAGCAACTTGGCTTCATCCCTTCTTAGGAATTGTAATAGAAATTGTCTTATTAGCAAGTTGTTTTGCCGCTCGAAGTTTGAGAATAGCCGCGATCGATGTTTTAACTCCGTTAACGTCTGGAGATCTTCAACTTGCTCGCACTAAATTGAGTCAATATGTCGGAAGAGATACGACACAACTTTCAGAGACAGAAATTCTACGCGCTCTATTAGAAACCGTCGCAGAAAATACGCCAGATGGCGTAACTGCCCCATTATTTTATGCCATTATCGGAGCATTTTTTCCAAGCGTAGGTAGCGTTCCTTTAGCATTAGCTTATAAAGCAGCTAGTACCTTAGATTCGATGGTAGGATATCGCAGAGAACCTTATACCGATTTGGGTTGGTTTGTCGCTCAATTAGAAGATCGTTTGACTTGGCTTCCCTGTCGTTTGACAGTGTTAACCCTAGCATTGATTTCGAGACAGCCAAGACGAGTTTTACAAATATGTCGTCGCGATGCTATTAAAGATCCCAGTCCTAACTCTGGGTGGAGTGAATGCGCTTATGCTGCTATCTTGGGAGTCCAGTTAGGAGGAACCAATATTTATAGTGGGGTTGTCAAACATAAACCCTTATTGGGCGATCCTTTAAACCCAATTACTTCCGAACAAATCGATCTAGCTCTACAATTAACTCGTCATTGCTTTCTCATTTGGTTGGCGATCGCTATATCAGTAATCAGTTATCAGTAATCCATTCCTTTTCCCCATTCACCAATCCCCAATCACCACATTTTTTATGGTTCATTTTGGTATTATCTGTCCCACTGTCCCCGGTCATCTCAATCCCATGACAACTTTGGGGTACGAACTCAAACAGCGCGGTCATCGGGTTACACTGGTAGGAATTCCCGACGCGCGATCGCACGCAGTAGCAGCAGGATTAGAATTTAAAGCAATTGGCGAAACCCAGTTTCCTGAAGGCACAAATCAAAAAAACTTTGTCCGTTTAGGAGAATTAAACGGTTTAGCTGCATTACGCTATACAGTAAGTTTCCTCAAGCAAATGACAGTTAATATTTTGCAAAATGCCCCAGCAGCGATTCAAGAAACGGGGATAGAAGCTTTACTAGTCGATCGCGTTTCGTCAGCAGGAGGGACGGTAGCCGAATTTCTCAATCTTCCTTTTATCACCGTTCATAGTGCTTTAATCTTAAATCAAGAAGAAAATATTCCTCCTTTTAATACACCTTGGCAATATAACCCTACAACATGGGCGCGTCTGCGAAATAAATTGGGTTACAGTATCGTCAATCGGTCTACGCAGCCTATTCGAGACGTTATTGCTCGATATCGTCAAACATGGAATTTACCCCCGCGTCGCGATGCGGATTCTGCGAATTCTCAACTAGCTCAAATTAGCCAACAACCTGCCGAATTTGAATTTCCCAGACAAAATTTACCCGATTGCTTTCACTTTACAGGGCCTTTTCATAACCCACTCAGTCGCACACCTGTCCCTTTTCCCTACGAAAAGCTAACTGGACAGCCGTTGATTTATGCCTCGATGGGAACCTTACAAAATCGCCTGTTGTGGGTATTTGAGAATATTGCCCAAGCTTGCGATCGCTTAGACGTTCAACTCGTTATTTCCTTGGGTGGAGGTAGCAACCCAGAATTTTTACCCAAATTGCCTGGAAATCCCATAGTAGTTGGTTATGCACCTCAATTAGAATTGCTCGCGAAAGCTAGCCTCACGATTACTCATGCTGGACTAAATACGACTTTAGAATCCTTGAGTAAGGGAGTGCCGATGGTTGCTATTCCCATCACCAACGACCAGCCAGGAGTCGCATCCCGCATTGCTTGGACGGGTTCGGGAGAGGCTGTACCCCTCGCTAAATCTAGTCCCAAACGGCTGCGGGAGGCTCTAGAACGGGTCTTAAAAGAAGATTCCTACAAAAAAAATGCGTTGAGGCTACAAGAGGCGATCGGGCGATCGGGCGGGGTTAAAAAAGCTGCCGATATTATTGAGCAGTCAATCTAACCCCAAAATCAACTCTCCAACTATTCATTAGTACATTTGGCAAATAACAAACCTTATCCCAAACCATAAAAACGCATGGGATTATCCCAAAGAATTTTTTGTATGGTTTTTCTTGGATAATCTTTCTTCGAGATCGATAACTTCCTCTAGCGCCTCTGGGTCGTGGTCTATATGAGGAAAATCAGAACCGAAGAGTAAATTATCTTCGCCGATATATTTGATAACTTCAGTTAAATAAGGCTCGTCTGGCTCGATAGAAACAAAGCACTGACGGCGGAAATAGTCCGAAGGCTTCATCTTTACATTATCTTTCACTTCCCAGGCAAGATGTTTGTATTCCGCTTCGTCTAGCCGCCACAACCAATAAGGCAACCAACCGCAACCCGCCTCAAGAAATGCGACTCTGAGATTGGGATGACGTTCCAAAACGCCTCCTTCAAGCAATGCCAGAAACGCCATCATCTGTTCCATCGGATGAGAGCAGGCGTGCATGGCAAAACGGCTATTAAACCGATCTGCTCCTGTGGTTGGCAATCGACTATGACTCCCTTCATGAATGCTCACAGCGATTCCCAACCGCTCGCACTCAGTCCAAAATGGTTCGTAAGCGCGATCGCTCAGGAGTCTTCCTTTAACTGGATTTGGGCGCAAAAAGACGGCTTTCCAGCCAAAATCTGCAATTCGCCGCAATTCTGGAACCATTTCATCGGGCGCGTGTAGGTTAATTGCGCCTACCCCTTTAAACAATAAGGGGTCGTAGCTACAAAAGTCTCGCAACCAATTGTTATAAGCGCGAACGAGCGCTCCGGCAAGTTGCCCGTCCATTGTATCGATCGCAAACATCCATAATCCAATGGTTGGATAGAGAAAGGAAAGGTCAATACCCATCCGCCTCATCGCCTGAGCATGAGCTTCTGGATTGCAACCCAGGGCGCTAGAACCGTGTTTAGCGTACTCTTGGATTGTGAGTTTGACTCCCTCACTCCAGATTTCATCGGATATCTTGTGATAAATTTTCTCGCCCTCAACTTCTAAATCCTTAAGCGGTGGCGAAAAGATATTAATATTAATAACGCCTTCTGTGCTTGAAGATACCGATTGATAAGGAGCGCGACTCTTAAATTCCGGTTCGAGATACTCTTCCCAAATTTCGATGGGTTCTGTGACATGACCGTCTGAATCGATGATTTGATAGCCTTTTAACATAGGTCACACTAAATTTTGGATTCAACTTTTTACAAAAATGGGATCGCCTCTGCGACGGACTTCTGATTCTTTCCCTTGGTAAGGAAAGAGTGCCAAAAGTGGGAACCTTTGCGCGAAATCAGAGAAAAATAGGAATAGGATTTAATTGCTCCTCCTGCAAAGGCGTTGAAAATTTGCTTAATTTCACCGGAACGTCATAAAGTCTTCCAGGAGCCAATCTTTTCCAAAAATGTCGCATTTGGGGAACCACTACTTTGACGACGTTTAAACCAATGTCAGGACGAGTTTGATCTAGCACTAGCATTTCCATCCCATGCTGGGCGGCAGTTTCTATACAAGCCATCACATCGACAAGTAAATCATCATTTTCCCATCGGGGATAGTCGGCGTAGGTTTTTGGCGCAATGCTTTCATCTGGCAATAGATAAGGCTGATTTTTTAGGGTAGCTGTCCGCCACCACTCCATCGCTAACGCATCGGGGAGAGTATATTGAGTGCTACCATCGGGAGCAACTGATAAAACGGCGGGAAGCACTTGATTGAGTTCTGTTAAAGCTCGCGTTATTCCTATAATTGGGTCAAAATGAGCGCCAAAGCTATAGATAATATCTTCTATATTAGAATCGCATCTTCGAGAAAGTGCAACAAAAACCGGAATATTGAGATCGCTGGTGAGATCGAGTACCCAAAGTTCGCGGTTGAGACTGCGATAATAGTCTTTCAGGGCGTGAAAATAAGGTTGGTCGAAACTATCTAAATCGACGGCGGGTTGCTTGAGGCGATTGTACCACCACAAAGCTACGCCATCTCGCTCTACCAACTCCATAAACCCTTGCAGAATGGCTTCTTCTTTGGTATTTCCTGCCGCAGTCCCATTAGAATCAGCCCAGCAATAGGGACTGTCCGATGTTGGATAGCCGTAATAACAATAAGCTGTC
The DNA here is from genome assembly GCA_012031035.1 of Candidatus Altimarinota bacterium. Lineage (GTDB taxonomy): Bacteria > Cyanobacteriota > Cyanobacteriia > Cyanobacteriales > Microcystaceae > Hydrococcus. Next base: position 62,144 of record JAAUUT010000005.1, read on the forward strand.
GGTAAATACTTAAATTCTTTGTGCGTCAAAGACCAAATTGGTGTCCATTCAATTTCTCTATCTTCGTCGAAGGGAGCGGGCACTCTTTGAAAAAAGCTCGGACAAGTGTTATTCCATTCTTGACGGGTTTGATATTGGCGATCGCTAAAGTTCATACAATGATTGGGGTGAATCGCCATTTCTCTCATTGCTTTGTAAGTGCTTTTACGTCGAATTTCATTACCCTGATAAATGCCAGAATATCGTTCGAGGGCTTCGCAAAGCGCGCTAGCTTTTGCCTGAATCTCGGTTTTTCCTTTGCCGCCGCTTTTTCCCCGCAAGTTTTCCCGCAGGAAAAATAAATTATCGAACATGGTGGCAAAGTTATGTCCGGCCGCATAAATGGGCGTTAAGCTGTTACTCGATTGGGAGGCTCGTTTGAGTCCTCTAACGGCTCCCACTAGCGGGCTAATGTGATGCTCGTATTTTGCGATCGTTGCTTCTGGTGCTATACAGCGATGTCCGCCGTCAGTGGTAAAGGTTTTCTTACGGCTTTCTAAGGTAATGGGTAAAGGTTTTCTGTTGCTGTTACTATACTCTGCCTCTCCGCAAACAGGACATTGAGGACGTTTAATTAATAAGTGATTTTGGATTTGCAGAGATAGGGTATCGAAAGTAATGAGATTGCCTTCTAAGGTTTTGTTTTCTCCTTGGGCGATCCATTTTGCTACTTCGGTGGCTGCTAAATTGAGTCCCATTTGTAGTGTCGAAGGTAGCTTGGCAAAGGATGTCGGCAGAGGCGTAGAGATGCCTTTTTGTTTCTGGATAAATGTTTCAATGGGACGGTTGGATCGCAGGCGTTGCGCTAGGCATTCCCAGCAACCCGTTTTGTCGGGATAAAAGATTGGCCCGATCCAAATCCTCGTCCCTGTTGGTTTTATGAGCATCCAAGGACGTTGGGATTGTATTGCTTTTTGGTTAAATTCTTCTAACTCGACTTGCAGATAGTCGTCAACGATTACTATATTTAAGTCTCCTTCCTTATCCACTTGAATGTCCATTGCTGCGAGGGTGGAGATGAAGGATTGTGCTGGAAGATCGCTCAATGTCGTGACTGAGACTTTAGTGGTTTGCCATCGATCGCGTATTTGGGTGAAATCGCCATTTAGAAGTTCCCAAAATGCTACTAAATCCGATGGTAGCCTATCTTGGCTTTCTACTAAGTAGCCTTTTTGCTCCATCAGCATGAGTGCATAGTAAATTTCCGCAGCAGCAGCTTGTTCTTCCAAAAGGTTAACGATGTCGTCAACCGAATTCCGTCCGTCAATTAGGGGGGCTAAGAGTTCGTATAGACGACCCGTCAGGGTAAAATATTCTGATTCGGATAGCAGAAATACGCCGACAGATTCTACTATCTCGACGTGGAAACAACTTTTAAATTTAGGTTGCTTGAGCATCGTTCTCTTTGGCGAATAGATCTGGTGTTTTTTTGTCTTACGCACAGACGCAGAGAAAAGCGCTGATTGATAGGTTATGCTAGTAGAGCGCGATTAATTTTGGCGAGTTTTATTTCGTTTTAAGAGAAAGCCTGCACCGACGATTACTAGTCCTGTAATAAGTCTGGGTTCTGGGATAGAGACTGCATTGTTATTTTGCACAATACTATCTATCCAGTCGGCATAAAAAGAGACGCGAGTATCGACTGAAAATTCACCGAAACTTGAGTCCGTTATTGTTGGCGTGACATCTGTGGATAACATGCGATCGCTGTAGTCAGCACCGAAACCATAAGACGTTATGCCAGCAATGAGTCCATCAATAAAATTTGGACTGCCAGAATCCCCTGGCGACGAATTGACTTCGTTTAACCCCAAGCCTAAATTGGCATACTCAGATCCAAAAATAACACCAAAAGCATCATTTTCGGGACGACCGCTATCAAAATCGTAGGCTAGTTTTGTTTCGTCGGGAATTACCGGATGGTTTTGCGTCAGACCGTTTAATAGTTCTCCGGTTGCCTCGTAAGTATTGCTACCGAAGCGCTTTTGATAATCAAAGTCTGCCAACGAAAGTCCCGCACCGCGATCGCCCGTTCCCAATGCTCCATAACCTACTAAATTAAAAACTTTACCGATTTCGTTGCTATCTCTGTAGATGTCGTATCGAGTCAGTTGTTGCGGCGCTTGGGTCGTTAATTCGATAATGGCAATGTCATTGGCAAGATTGGAATCTTCGTATTCTGGATGGATAAAAAATTGGGCTGCCGAAAGCTTAGCCTCGCCAAAGTCTATTATATAGTCTTGCGGCTTCATTGAAAAAAGGCAGTGAGCAGCAGAGAGAAGATGCAAACCTGTTTTTAAAAGCGATGCCGAACAAGAACGAAAGTTATTTTCTTGACCTGCTAATCTGGCAACGCCCTTAAAACCCGATGTTATGTAATCTTCTGGATTGCCTACTGTTGCCACCCGTCGTTGACCTGGACTAGTTTCTAAATTAAGCGTGGTGGCCCCTACTTGCGAAGCACTAGCTACACTGGTAAGTAGTCCCAGAAAAACAACAAATGGTTTGACTTTTATTGCGATCGGTTTTGGCGTTGCTCTCCGGGCGATCTTCCTTGGCGGATGTGCCGGAAGCATTCTTGCATCTGCCATAATCTTAATTGATTTAAAACAATGAATGAGGATGGGTTAGGCTGATTTAACCCATCTTCAAGAATTAAGTATTTTAGAAACTCGCGAGATATTAGCTTAAAAAACCCAATATCTTAGCAACACATACGACAAACCGATGCTAGGTCTACTCCGCCTAAACTCCAAGCACTAAGTTGTTCGTCGCTTAAATCGCTAGGTTTAGAAGGCAGATCGATCTGATAGATTGTCATGCCATCAGCCCCTTGAAGAACTGGAGCATTGCTAGAATCTTGATTGACAACGATCTTGACACAATCTTCTAGGAAAATGCCTGCTTCTCTGAGAATTTCGGTTGGTTCGCTGATGAAACGCTTGCGAAATTCATCGTCCATCCATGCTTTAGCTACAAGTTTGGATACTGCAACTTCTAAAGATTTTGTTAGTTTCATCTTTATTCTCCCTTAAGAGTCTGTGTTGATTCCCCATCAATTTACATGAAGGTTTTACAATGATGACAGCGTAATTGCACTGAACTTGAAACTAGAGTCAAAAATATTTTTCAGTATTTACACGGAATTCATAAATCATAAATTAACAAATATTTACATATTCTGAATAGGTCGGACAAAATTAAACAGCGATAATTCTCGTTTGTCTTTTTTGCTAAAGTTGTCTTAACCATAAACATACATAAATTAGTTTTATTTGCATAATATTTTTTAAGTTGATTTTTTCAAGTTAAGAACTCTACAATAATAATTCCTTCATCGATCTATTTAACTTGCATTGTTAAGCAATCGTTTCAAGGATTGATTTTTAAAAAAAAAGAATATAAATTGATAAGGTGAAGACAAATAGGCTGTAAGCTTATAACTATCCATTCTTGTTTGGTGAAAGCCTACAAAAAATAGAGAGATAGAACGGGAAAAGTCAACCCGTATTTGCTAGGTAATTATTTTTAGTAACTATTGCTGAATCAAAATTTTCTAAAATGAAAGTTGATTTTAGTTTTGTTGTCGTAGCCCAAAGCAATTGGGCGTTGCTCCTCTCCTTGGGCAATTGCACCTTTAGCTTTTCCGAGTGCTTGTTTTTGTTAACCAGATAGCTAGAGCAGTTAGCGATCGCCGAATCTTTTCGACTTTTTAATCTTTTCTCGCCCAGCTTGCTCGTTATTCTGGGTTGGTATTAGACATATTTGGTAAGTATGCTTGTTATTTCCGCAACTATACAACCTAGCGTTCTTAAGGGCTATCTTCATTGCAATTAGCCTTACTCAGACTCATCGATTAACTGGGATGCTATACGAGAAAAAAGTAGATGATAGTTATGACAGAAGGCAAAATCCAAGTTCTAGAAAAAATCTTTACGGGTGTTAGTACAACTATCTATCGGGGATACGACGATCGCATTCAAAAGCCAGTTATTGTTAAAGTCCTTAACTCGATCTATCCTTCTCTACAAGAGATTGCCCGCTTGAGATATGAATATGGAATTATTCAAAACCTCGATTGCCAAGGCATTGTTAAGCCTTATGGAATAGAAAGAAACGAGCATGGATTAGCGCTGGTTTTAGAAGATTTTGGCGGTCAATCTCTCAAGCAGATCTTAACAGATCGTTCCATTTCTTTAATTGAGTGTCTGCGAATAGCAAGCGCCATAGCAGACATTTTTGACCGACTGCACGCAATCCCGATTCTGCACAAAGATATCAACCCTGCCAACATCATCATCAATCCCATCACAGGCGAGGTAAAAATTGCTGACTTTGGCATCGCCTCTCACCTGTCTCTAGAGAATCCAAGCATCTGTCACCTTAACTTGCTCGAAGGCACTCCTGCCTACATTTCACCAGAGCAAACTGGGAGGATGAACCGTTCGATTGACTACCGCACTGACTTTTATTCTCTAGGCGCAACGCTTTATGAAATGCTTACAGGGAAGTTACCTTTCGAGTCTAGCGATTTGAATGAGTTGGTTCACTGCCATCTAGCGAAATCTCCCATACCACCCCACCAGCTTAATCGAGAGATTCCTGAAACTATTTCTTCAATTGTCATGAAACTCATGGCAAAAAAAGCAGAAGACCGATACCAAAGCTCGGCGGGACTAAAATTTGACCTAGAAATCTGTCTGGAGCAACTACAAACGACAGGAATAACCGACGAATTTACGCTAGGACAACGAGACAGAAGCAATCAATTACAAATTCCCCAAAAACTCTACGGACGAGAAAGGGAAGTACAAACGCTCTTGGATGCCTTTGAGCGAGTGAGTCAGGGAGATGTCGAGCTAGTATTGGTTTCCGGTTATTCGGGGATTGGCAAAACGTCAGTTGTCAATGAAGTTCACAAACCAATTATCAAAGCGCGAGGATATTTTTTAGCTGGCAAGTTCGAGCAACTGAAGCGCAATGTTCCTTATGCTGCTTTCGTAGAAGCTTTTGGAAACTTAATCCGTCATCTGTTGACAGAAAGTTCTCAAGTGCTGACACTTTGGAAGGAAAAGTTATTAAACGCCCTCGAAGGCAACGGTCAGATTATTATCGATTTGATTCCCGAAGTCGAACTAATTATCGGCGAACAGTCTAAAGTTGCTTTACTACAGCCATCCGAGGCACAAAATCGATTCAATCGAGCGTTGCAGAAATTTATCAGTGTTTTTACGCAACCCGAACATCCTTTAGTATTATTTCTCGACGATTTACAGTGGGCGGATTTAGCCTCGCTTCAATTATTACAGACTTTGATAGCGGCGATCGCCAACATTTATTAGTGATTGGTGCGTATCGAAATAACGAAGTCAGTCCGACTCATCCCTTAACCGAGACGGTTGATAAAATTGTTAAATCCGGTACTCTAGTAAATCGGATCGCTATTGAGTCTTTAGCACAAACCTATATCGAGCAAATGATAGCCGAAACGCTCGATCTCACTTCAGAAGCTAAAGAAATAATCGATTTTGCCGCTTTATTATTTCAAAAAACCCAAGGCAATCCTTTTTTTATTACCCAACTTCTCAAAACTCTCTATTCCGAAAAATTGCTTGCTTACGACATTAGAGCAGATAAATGGCAGTGGGATATCGAGCAAATTCAAGCAGTTGGCATCACTGACTATCATGTGGTGGAACTCATCGCTAGAAATCTCGTTAAGTTGCCAGAAATGACTCAACAAGTCTTAAAGTTAGCTGCTTGTTTGGGCAATCAATTTAATCTGGAAATGTTGGCGATCGTTAATGAAGAATCGGTTAAAGTAACAGCAGAACAATTATGGGAAGCGATTAAAGCGGGTTTAGTTTTACCCGCCAACAATACTTACACAATTCCGCTAGTATGCGCGCAAGAAGAATTAGCATCGAGTGACGCTCTTAAGGTTAATTATAAGTTTTTGCACGATCGCGTCCAGCAAGCAGCATATTCTCTCATTTCTGAAGCCGAGAAGAAAGTAACTCATCTTAAAATTGGTCAATTACTACTCAAAAATTTATCGCCAGATGAGAGAAAAGAAAATATTTTTACCCTCGTTAATCAACTCAATTTCAGTCTCGATTTAATTACTACTCAATGCCAAAAAGATGAGCTAGCCGAACTGAATTTAATAGCAGGTCAACAAGCAAAGTTAGCAACGGCTTATGAAGCTGCGAAAAACTATTTAAATGTTGCTTTAGGCGTTTTAGCAGATAATAGCTGGAGTTATAATTATAAATTCACTTTAACGCTTTACACTGAAGCGATAGAAACAGAATATCTTACCAGTAATTTTGAGCCTTCTAATACTTTGGCTGAAATCGCTCTTAAACAAGTTAAAACCTTGTTAGAGCAGGTCAAAATTTATGAGTTACAAATTTATGCTTATATTGCTCAAAATAAGATGCAAACAGCGTTGGAGCTTGGCTTGCAAGTTCTAGATAAACTCGATATTAAATTGGAGAAAGAACCTCCTCAAATTGTTGCGATCGAGGAATTAGAGTTCTTGCCAGAAATGAACGATATTTATAAACTGTCGGCAATAGAAATTTTAATTGCTATTGCCGATCCCGCTTACGTTAGTCGTCCCGATCTTTGGCTATCACTTATCTTTACTCAAATCGCTCTTTGTCTTCAATATGGGAATTCACCTAAAGCGTCTTATTCCTATATTACTTACGGTCTATTTTTGTGTGGTTCTCTTTCAAATATAGAAACTGGATACCGCTTTGGTAAACTCGCTTTAAACTTGTTAGAAAAATTTAATAGTGAAGCGCTAAAAGCTAAAATATTTAGTGGTTTTTATGGTTTTATTAAACAATGGAAAGATCCTTGTAGAGACACCATAGAACCTTTATTAAAAATTTTTCAAATTGGAACGGAAACCGGAGATTTACTCTATGCAGGTCATGCTGTTTTAATTTATTTTAATCATCTATTTTTTATCGGAGAAAATTTAGAAAATCTAGAAAAACAACAAGAAAATTATATCCAAAAGTTTCAAGAACTTAATCTGAATTATCACCTTGTTTATAGTAATATTAGCAAGCAATTAACTTTGAATCTGTTAGGCAAGGCTGAAGATGTCGTACAATTAAAGGGTGAAGCATTCGATCGCTCGGAAATGCTGCCAATTTTAAAAGAAACTAACAATCAAACTTCTCTATTTTATACTCATCTATGTGAAGTTATTCTGCTTTATCTATGTAAACAACCCAATCTAGCTATCATAAAAGCAAAGGAAGCGGAAAAATACGGGCAAGCTGTGTTTGGTTTATTAACGTTAGCCCAATATTATTTTTATTACTCTCTGGCTCTTTTAGCTCAATATTCTCATTCTAATAGAGAAGAACAAAGCGAGTTATTAAAACAGGTAGAATTCAACCAAGAGAAAATCAAAAATTGGGCGTATCATGCCCCAACTAACTTCAAAAATAAGTATGAATTGATAGAAGCCGAAAAAGCAAGAATTTTTGGTCAAAATTGGGAAGCAGTAGAATGTTACGATCGCGCGATCGCCCAGGCAAAAGAACAAGCATTCATCCATGAAGAAGCTATAGCTAACGAACTAGCAGCCGAGTTTTATCTATCAGTGGGTAAAGAGAAAATTGCTCGGAATTATTTAATGGATGCTTATTATGGATACATTCACTGGGGTGCTTTAGCTAAAGTCAAAGATTTAGAAACTCGCTATCCTCAATGGTTATCTCAAATTTCTTCCCAACCAACAACAGAGATCGAGCAACGCCCAACCAATAGTTCAACAATAACGTTAAATACAGAAGCACTAGATTTATGTAGCATTGTCAAAGCTTCCCAAGCGATTTCACAAGAAATTATTCTTGATAAGTTATTAGATAAGTTGATGTGCATTCTCTTAGAAAATATTGGCGCACAAACGGGATTCTTCATTTTATCTAAAGAAGATAAGCTAGTTATAGAAGTGGCAGCTTCGATCGCCAGAAGTGGCTTTACTACTCGGCAATCTATTCCCATCGAAATGAGCCAACAATTGCCAATATCAGTAATCAATTATGTGACGAGAATTAGAAAAACAATAATTTTAAAAGATGCTGTCAACGATCCCCTCTTTGCTAGCGATCCCTACATCAAGAGTAAGCATCCCAAATCGTTATTGAGTGCGCCAATTGTAAACCAAGGCAAACTTATCGGCATAGTTTATTTTGAAAATAATCTTACGACAGAAGCCTTTAGCAGCGATCGCGTAGAAATTTTGAATTTATTAACGCCACAAATCGCCATTTCTCTTGAAAACGCTTATCTTTACCAAAATTTACAGCAATCTCAAGCTAGAGAACGAGCCGCCCAACAGATGCGAAAGGTTTTAGAAAAAGAAAAAGAACTCAACGAATTTAAATCGCGGTTTATTTCAATGACTTCTCATGAATTTCGCACGCCCCTAGCAACGATTATGGGTTACGTAGAACTATTTAAATACTACAGCAATAATTGGAGCGAAGAAAAAAAACAAGATTATTTAGCGCGAATTACTTCTACTGTCCGACACATGACGGGTTTACTCGATGATGTCTTACTCCTCAGTAAGGCTCAAGCGCAAAAATTGGAATTTAATTCTAGCGCGATCGATTTAGAGAAATTTTGCCGCAGTTTAGTCGAAGAAATCCAATTAGGAGTCAAAACTCAACAAACTATCGCCTTCTCTAGTCCTGGTAATAGCACCAAGGTTCATATGGATGAAAAATTGCTCAGACATATCCTTGGCAATTTGCTTTCTAATGCTGTTAAATATTCGCCCGCAGACAGTACCGTTCGTTTTAGCCTAACCTATGAGGCGGACAAAGCAATTTTCCAAATTCAAGATAGCGGTATTGGCATTCCCCTAGAAGACCAGCAGCAATTATTCGAGCCATTTCATCGAGCCAGCAATACGGGTAAAATTGCAGGAACTGGACTGGGATTGGCTATTGTCAAAAAATCTGTAGATAGGCATGGCGGTGAAATTACAGTTGAGAGCAAAGTCGGCGTAGGAACAACCTTTACTGTTGTCATCCCACTCATGAGAGAGTAGGGGAGACTTTTTCAGCAACCAGTTATCAGTTTTCTAAACTACCGACCTGCTAAATGCCGAGTGCCGAGCGAGTTAACTTGCATTAAAATTTTGTCGAGATTACCTATAAAAATGTTACTTAAGTGTTTTTTTGGGGAATGCTAAAGTTAGCTTGTTATGTTTATAAAATTTGCTAGTTAGAGGAGCGATCGTGACCAAAATTTTAGTCATCGAAGATGATGACGATCTTCGTAACATTATTGGGGAAATGCTTGGAGCCGAAAATTTTAGCGTTGTTGAAGCAGAAGATGGCGATATAGGCTTAGAGTTGGCAAAAGAGGAACTTCCCGATCTGGTTATTTGCGATATTATGCTTCCATCGATCGATGGTTACAGCGTACTCTATCATCTACGCGAAGTCCCATCGCTTCAAACAGTTCCCTTCATCTTTCTGAGTGCGAAAGCAGCTAAAGCCGATACGCGCTTAGGAATGGAACTAGGAGCAGACGATTATTTAACCAAACCATTCACAAGAGATGAATTATTGGGAACCGTGACGACGCGATTGGCGAAGCAAGTAGCTGTAGAGCGAGAATCGCAGAAAAAACTGGACGATTTACGCGAGAATATCACCTACTCGCTTCCTCAAGAGTTGCGCGCCCCACTCAATCTCATTTTGAGTTATTCTCAATTATTGTTAGACAACTACTACAATGTAGACCCAGAAGAGGCTATCAAAAGGCTCAAAGATATTAATTACTCTGGCAAATGTTTATATCGCTTGGTGCAAAATTTTCTGCTTTATGGAGAGTTAACTCGCATTCAAAAAGATCCCCAGCAGTTGAAAAAGTTTCAGGATAGTAAAGAAACAAGTTTGCCTCGACAAATTATCGAAGAAGTGGCTCGGCAAGAAGCCGAGCGGGCAAACCGTTTGGGAGATTTGCAATTAGAGTTACAAGAAGCCACCCTTTCAATTCCCCGCTCGGTCATTAAGAAAATTGCAGAAGAATTGATTAATAATGCTTTTAAATTTTCAACGTCTGAAACGCCAGTACAAATTAATACGCTTTTTCAAGATAATACTTTTCAACTATTCGTCATCGATCGCGGGCGAGGCATGAGTGCAGAACAAATTGCTAATTTAGGCGCTTATATGCAATTCGAGCGTCAGAGTTCCTCACAACAAGGTTCGGGATTGGGGTTAGCGATCGCTAAACTCTTGACTGAATTACATGGCGGAGAGTTTAAGATAGAGAGTATATCGGGACAACAAACCATTATTCATGTTATTCTGCCAGTCAATTAGCCTAGAGAAGGTTAATTTGTCGGGTTTTGAACGATTCGAGCGACGCGATCGCTCGTTCTTTAAATCTCATCTTAACTGAAATGTCAAAAAGAATTCCCTATACTTCTACAAGTTAGGGATGAATTTTTGACCAACAAACAAACCGCGTAGCGACATTATTTTCTTGGTTTGTGCTACAAGGTTATCAACAATAAGTAATCCTGATAATGTACAAAGCTTATAAGTTTAGAATCTATCCAACCAACGAGCAGCAGATAGCTTTAGCTAAAAGCTTTGGTTGTTGCCGATGGTTTTGGAATTCTGCTCTAAACTTGTGTCAAGAAACTTATAAAGTTTCAGGAAAAGGCTTATCTAGAAATGCTATTCAAGGTTTATTACCAAATCTCAAAAAAGAATATCTTTGGCTCACTGATGCTTACTCACAATGCCTGCAATATGTAGCCTTAAACCTATCTAACGCCTATAAAAATTTCTTTGAGAAACGAGCAGAATTTCCACGATTCAAGTCAAAACATGGTAGACAATCAATTAGTTATCCATCTAATGTCAAGTTAGACGGAGACTATATAAAACTACCAGGCAAAATAGGTTCGGTTTACTGCAAGCAAGACAGAAATATAACAGGTCAAATCAAAACTGTTACTGTCTCTCTTAACCCAGATGGTAAATACTTTGCTTCTATTTTAGTTGATGACAAAAAAGAAAATCCTCAAGCTTCTACAGATGGAAAGGCAATAGGGATTGATTTAGGATTATCTCATTTTGCTATTACCAGTGATGGAAGTAAGTTTGACAATCCTCGTCATCCCCAAAAACACGCGCGTAACCTGAAAAAGAAACAGCAAAGTTTGGCTCGTAAACAAAAAGGTAGTAACACCAGGGGGAAAGCCAAAAAACTAGTCGCTAAAGTACATTCAAAGATTAAAAGAGTTAGGGAAGATTTTTTACACAAACTATCCCGCAAGATAGTCAACGAAAACCAAGTTATTGCTGTAGAGAATCTCAAGGTGAAAGGCATGGTACGCAACCATAATCTAGCCAAAGCTATTAGTGATTGTGGATGGGGACAGTTTTGTACAATGCTTAAGTACAAGTCGGAGTGGGTAGGAAAAACTTATATCGAAGTAGATAGGTTTTTTGCCTCTTCTAAAACTTGTAATGTTTGTCTCAATAAAGTTGATAGCTTGTCATTAGATGTCAGAAGTTGGACTTGTAATAAGTGCCAAACGCACCACGACCGAGATATAAATGCTGCTATCAACATTAGAAATGAAGCCTTGCGGATTTTGTCGTTAGGAACTAGCGACACAGCCAATGGAGGGAATGTAAGACAACCTGGTAAGACCGAAGTCTTATTAGATGCAGTTCCTGATGAAATTGGAAACCCCATCCTCCTTGAGGTGGGGTAGTTCATAAAGTTCTGGCAGCATTAACTTCAAGCGCGCGATCGGCTACTGTAACAGTGTCTTTAGCTGATTTTTCCTTTTGTTCGCTATAGCGGTCTGTCAGATAATCCACTTTGTCGCGCAACAATAAGGTAAACTTATAAAGTTCTTCCATCACATCCACAACGCGATCGCGATAAGGTGAATCCTTCATCGTTCCGTCTTCATGAAATTCTTGGAAAGCTTTAGCAACCGAAGATTGGTTGGGAATCGTAAACATTCGCATCCAGCGCCCCAAAATTCGCAAGGTATTGACCGCATTAAAAGACTGAGAACCACCGCTTACTTGCATCACGGCTAAGGTTCTCCCTTGTGTTGGTCTGACTGCTCCTATACTCAAAGGAATCCAGTCGATTTGGTTTTTTATGATGCCTGTAATTTGACCGTGCATTTCTGGAGACGACCAGACTTGACCCTCAGACCACAGGCTCAATTCTCGTAATTCCTGTACCTTGGGATGAGTATCGGGAACGCTTCCGTAAATTGGTAATTCGCGAGGGTCGAAAAATCGAACTTCTGCCCCAAATTCTTCAATAATTCGAGCCGCTTCTTCTGCTAATAAACGACTATAGGAGCGATCGCGTAAAGAGCCATACAAAAATAAAATTCGGGGCGGATGATTGAATGCACTCATAAAAAAAGATAATACATTTTTACAGCTAGAAAAGATTTATCGTCCTGCTAAAGCTTTTAGAAACGCAATCTGCGCTTCACGTAGTTCGACATTAGGGTTGGCATCCAAGATTGTCCGCATTGCTTGGTCATAGGACAAACCCGATCGCAATAGATAAGAAGCTAACATAGTTCCTGTACGCCGTCTGCCACTAGTACAATGAACCGCAACAGCATAACCTAACTGATTTTGCGCATCAATAAAATGCTGTAACGCCTGAATCTGTTCGGGAGTGGGTGCAGTCCCCCCTTTGGTAGGCAACCAAAGATAAGGCATATCTACCTGTTGGTACAAATCTAAGTTAGAGGGGTCATCCATCACAGAGACAATCGCACCAATCCCAGCCGCCTGTAGCTTAGATATTTCTTTGGCTGTTGGCTTGCGAACCCCAGCTAATTTGCCTGGAATTACCCACCACACGTTGTCTTGAATCGGCTCAGTTGTTTGTTGCTCCATTGTTCTATAAGCTTGCTCTCGCGGGTGTCTCTTCAAGGGATGCAATTAATTTTGTTACTCTTTCTTTAATCTCATCTCGCACTCTGGGAAAGATTTCCGGTCGCTCTGCGGGATCGTCGAGTTGCCAGTCTTCAAACACCTCCCGCGTCACCCACTCTGGCGGTAAGTTTACCCCACATCCGCACAGAGAAATCACTACATCAAAATCTTCTAAATTAAAATTACTCAAGGCTTTTGAGGTTTGAGCGGCGATATCGATGCCGATATCTTTCATAGTTGCGATCGCTTCTGGGCGTACCTGGCTCGCTTCTAGTCCCGAACTAGTAACTTGAATTTTTCCGGTTCCCAATGCTCTAGCAAATCCTTCTGCCATTTGGGAACGAGCGGAATTCTTCTTACAAACAAACATAACGCGCTTCATGGTAGCTCCTTTTCATTAGTAACCGATCTGATATTTAATTCGTCGCTCATAATTACTTAAAAGCACTGATACAACGGGGATCTCGTAAAGTTGCTTTTTCTGGTTCTCTGGGAAACCAAGCAGCCGTGCGCTTGCAAAACTCCACTAACATTAACATCACTGGAACTTCAATTAATACACCGACTACTGTAGCTAAGGCAGCGCCAGAGTTTAAGCCAAACAGCATTACCGCTGTTGCGATCGCGACTTCAAAATGATTGCTGGCTCCAATTAAAGCTGCTGGTGCGGCATCTTCATAAGATATATTCAGCTTCAAAGCCGCTACGTAACTAATTAGGAAAATAAAATTAGTTTGAATAAACAATGGTACTGCAATTAATACGATATGTAGTGGATTGTTGACGATGAGTTCTCCTTTGAAGGCAAATAGTAACACCAAGGTAATTAGGAGTGCAGATATAGCAATGGGACTGAGATATTTAAGAAACTCGCGATCGAACCACTGTCGCCCTTTGTGTTTGAGAATCCAATAGCGGCTATACATTCCAGCGACTAAAGGCAACCCTACGTAAATAAGTACCGACAGCACGATTGTTTCCCAAGGCACGGTGAGATCGTTGGCTGCTAATAACCACCTTCCCAGGGGAGCATACAGAAATAACATCGTCAGCGAGTTTACTGCCACCATCACTAGCGTATGTCCTTGGTTGCCATAGGAGAGATATCCCCACAACAGCACCATCGCCGTACAAGGAGCAATTCCCAATAAAATCGCGCCTGCGATATAAGAATTTGCCAGTGCTACTTGACTACCGCGAATGATTTCTTCTCCTGCAATTAGAGGACGAAATAACCATCCTAAGAAAACCTGCGCAAAGATTACCATTGTAAATGGTTTAATTAACCAGTTCACCACCAAGGTAAGAATGACGGGTTTGGGAGCGCGAATGGCATTCGTTGCCTGGGTGAAGTCAATCTTCACCATGATGGGATACATCATGAAAAACAGGCAAATCGCGATGGGAATCGATACTTGATAGATGCTCATGGCATCAAGAGCGACAGCTACACCTGGAAACATTCGACCTAGTGCAATGCCAGCTAAGATACATAAAAATACCCATAGGGTGAGGTATCTTTCAAAAAAACTCAAATTATTCCCAGCTTGAACGGGTAAGGTGTTGGCTTGAGGATTTTTTGAACTCATTAGGATTCTTCTTGGGATTGAAACTTGGCTTAAGGATCAGTTTATTTCAAAAAAAAATTGATGTGTCAAGTTAATAATTATTTAGATCAAAGACAAGAGCCTTAAAAAATTTAATGTATTAATTCGGCATCGAGCAATTCCGAGCGGGTAAGATAGGACTGAAACGGCGGTAAGAGGCGAGATACTCTTCTAAAACGATGAATTGAGCCAGATTCAAACTGTAGTAAATCCATCGTCCTTCTTGACGGGAACGCACTAATCCTGCTTCTTTGAGAGTTTTGAGGTGAAATGAGAGTTTTGATTGAGCCGTTTCTAAATGTTCGCACAACTCGCATACGCATAGTTCTTGCGATCGCAACAATTCCAGCACCTGAAGCCGTATCGGGTCGGATAGAGCGTGAAACCCCAAAACAATATCTATTGATGGATAAGAGATGGTTGCTTTCATCAAATAAAATTGAAATTTTGCTATAAGAACTACGACTACTTTATCCCAATTTAAAAAAACGGGATCGAATATTCCTCTTCTGACTTGCGATCGCTGTTAGTTAAATCACTGATAAGAAAAACTACCTAATTAAAAATTCTGGGAGGACTTTTCTCCCGAAGATTACAATTTGCTAAAAGTAGCTTAGAGAAGCTCTATTGAATTGCGCTATGGATATGACGCGATCGCAGCGCGAAAAATCTAATTTAGTAGAAATTGTTAAGTAGAAGGCGTTAACTCAACCAAAACTTGGTACGATTGAACTGAAAATAGACTATTCTACTGCACTTGCTAAGTCAATCCAAATTATTACTGCAACAAGTCAGGGTTATCGATCCTTTATCCGATACAGATCGTATCGCTGATGTTTTAATTGTTGGCGATCGCATCGAGGCAATCGAATCTCATCTCGACAGCATTCCTCAAGACGCATTAGTGTACGAAGCGCAAGGATTAATACTAGCACCTGGATTAGTCGATCTCTACAGCTATAGTGGAGAGCCAGGACACGAGGAGCGAGAAACCCTAGCAAGTTTAGCCGCCGCCGCATCAGCAGGAGGTTTTACTCGCGTAGCAATTTTACCCAATACTATTCCTGCGATCGATAATCCTGCAACTCTCGCTTTATTACAACAGAAGGCAGAAAGCTTTTTTGAAGTCGGAAGTCACCATTCTTCCTTGTCCCCCTTGTCTCTCCACTTCTGGGGTGCAATTACGCTGGGATTGGAAGGACAACAGATGAGTGAATTTGCCGATTTAGCAGCAGCAGGTGCGATCGGTTTTACTGACGGTCGTCCGCTAAAAAATATGGGTTTGCTGAGGCGATTGTTGGAATATGTCAAACCGCTTAATAAACCGATCGCACTCGTTCCTGTTATAGAATCTCTTCAAGGAAATGGAGTGATGCGGGAGGGAGGCGCTTCGATTAATTATGGATTGCCAGGAAATCCTACGGTTGCAGAAGCAGCCGCGATCGCATCTCTTCTAGAACTTATTGCAGCGACAGAAACCCCCGTTCACTTGATGAGAGTATCGACTCGTCGGGGTGTCGAATTAATTGCAGATGCTAAGGCACGAGGAGTCCCCGTAACAGCGAGTACAACTTGGATGCACCTACTGCTCAATACTAATGATGTTGCTAGTTACGACCCTAATTTACGCTTGGAACCTCCTTTGGGGAATAAAGAAGATATGGAGGCGTTGATTGAAGGGGTTAAGCAAGGAATTATCGATGCGATCGCGATCGACCATAAAGGTTATACCTATGAAGAAAAAACCCTTTCCTTTGCCGAAGCACCACCTGGCGCGATCGGTTTAGAGTTAGCGCTGCCGCTTTTGTGGGAGCGATTTGTTGAAAGTGATGAATGGTCGGCGATCGATCTCTGGCAGTGTTTGAGCGCTCGTCCTTTGTCGTGTTTGGGTCAACCAACCCTAAGCTGTACCCCAGGAAACCCTACTGAGTTAGTTCTGTTCGATCCTAAAGCAACTTGGACGGTAGAACAGCAGACGCTCAAGTCTCGGTGTACGAATACTCCTTGGTGGGGGAAAAAAATAACGGGACGTATCGTATCGATTATAGAGCGGACAAAATAAGCTGCTAAACGTCTATCATGGTTCCCTTAAATTGAAGGGAGATTATCAAAGCTTAATCCAATCTCCTTGAACTTCTGCAACTTTTCCTCCAGGAAAAGGAGGGGTGCGAGTTCGGTTGGGGGCATTAATTAAACTAGTCATTGCTTCGACTTGCTCGAAAGTTGGCGCTCTCTTTAAATGCTTTTGCAAAAATTGCCGTATGGCTCGTCTTTGAAGGGAAAGAGGCGCATGACGCAAACAAAGTCGATTTAACGATTCGGCATCGGGAGTCATTGCTTGTTCTAATAGTTCGCTTGCAGACGCTTCTAAATACGCGACATCTGCTCGTAACAATTCTGCCGTTTGCGCTAATGTGGTTTCGACTTGGGGATTGAACTGGGTTTGTAAGTAAGGAAGTAAATCGTTGCGGATGCGATTGCGGGCGTATTTAAGGTTTTGGTTGGCAGCATCTTCCCAGATGGGTAGTTGGAACTGC
Organism: Candidatus Altimarinota bacterium; assembly: GCA_012031035.1. Classification (GTDB taxonomy): domain Bacteria; phylum Cyanobacteriota; class Cyanobacteriia; order Cyanobacteriales; family Microcystaceae; genus Hydrococcus. The sequence goes on from JAAUUT010000005.1 coordinate 79,310, forward strand.
TGGCAAAATTCTCCCGTTTGGGAGCGAGAGACATCAAGGAGAGGACGAACTAACTGAATTTCTTTCGTCAGAGAACGTTTCCAAGTTAAGGCACTCAAACCATCAGCCCCTGCACCGCGAAAGAGATTATACAAAAAAGTTTCAGCGCGATCGCTTTTGGTATGTCCGGTAACAATAACGTCAAATCCTTTCTCGCCAGCAATTTCGATTAACATTTGATAGCGCCATTCTCTGGCGGCTGCTTCAGTTTCTTTCAATTGCTCGGCAGTTTTTACATAAAACGGAACGTCCCATTGATGGGCAAGCTTTTCTACATGGTCGGCAATTCCAACATCTGAAGACCATCTATGATCGCAATGAGCGATCGCGATCTGCCATTTCCATCGCGATCGCAAATCTAACAGCAGCTTGATTAAACACAAAGAATCTTGCCCGCCAGATACCGCTACTAACAAACGCTGCTTTTTGGTTAAAAGTTTTCGTTGTCGTAAGGATTGATGTACCTGTGCGTGTAGTAGAGTCCAGGTATCTGAGCCATTAAACATTTAGGTAGCTGTAAAAGTTTGTGGGGATGTAGAGACGTGTTCCCCGTTAGGGATTCCCGTAGGGTAATTTCGCGTCTGTACGGAGTGGGGGAGAGGGTTTTAATGGGTAAAACTAACAAGTTGAATGGAATAGCCCGCCAACTGGCTCTTTTGTTCGTAAATCGTTGTAAAGCGCAACGGCTAATTCGGTTTGCAAAACATGAAAAGGAATGTTTTTCTCTTCTAACATTTGAAACGTTTCAGGACAAACTTGAAGAATTTTGAGCATTCCTCTGGAAAGAACGATCGCAGTCGCTCCCTTTTCTATGAGTTCTTCTACATCGGCTGGTTGAATTCCTGGGACGTGTTGGGTCCCAGTTTCTCGCCAATCCCATTCTCGCGCGCCGCCTGGATAGAGTTTTGCATCCTTAAAGCGTTTTCCTCCTTCTATTTCTAAACATCCCCATTTAATTGACGCAATACCTGGAGAAGTTTTTGAGGATTCCATAAACTATTTTTATTTATATAAATGAAACTTTGGTTTGACTTTTAATATATTTAAAATTTTGAATGAATTTAGCAATTTTACGAAACTTTACAGCTTGCAATTATTTCAAACTATTGAAAATAGTTAACGAATTTGCGTCATTTCAGAGATTTTTCTCCTCTTGATGTAAAATCATAATCTAGGGCGCTTTATGACTAAAATTTTTTTTTGGATGGCTAAAGACCTTATTTAGTCGTTATGCTCGCTCATTATTCCCCCTTAAAATGAGCCGATCGCAAATTTTCGACGCACAATTTTTGATAAAGCAATGTAAATCAAAATCAATATTTTTTACAAGACATTGACTAGAAAGATTATATTTGCATACTGGTGAAGCTGAGGCACATTTTAGAAGAGATAAAAGTCTAACGAGTGCGTGACATCAAAACGAATCAGCTTCACATAGAAAAACTAATATGACTAAAAATATTACTTCAAAACCAATAATTTCGATAGGCTTATTCATTTTATTTGGATGTACGGGAATAAATTTACTAGCGTCAGAAATTCTTGCTACTCCGATTGTTTTTGCGCAAGCAAGCGAAATAAGCTTGCCGATCGCGCGACAAAAGCAAGAGAATTACGAGAATTTTTTGCGTCGTGCCGAAGCAACTGCGGCAAAAACGATTCAACAACGCTTTCAAGAAAATAGCGCGATCGCAGAACTAAGGTTAGCAATCTTGGGAGAAAATCAAGGAGCGATCGCACCAGTATTATCGATTAGAGTGAGTCGCGACAAATGGAGAAGAGAACCTAGTATCAATCGTTGGGCGACTTACTATCCCGATAGTAAATTTTTGCTAGGATTTGAACAGCAGCCCCAACAACTACAAGCCAAACCCCCTACCCAAGAGCAACCAAAACCCACTCAACCAGAAACACCCCAACAAAAGCCAATTCCTCCCGAAACCCAACCATCTCCAACAGAAGACCCCCAACAATCGCAACCCGAATCGCCCTATCAACGGTTAGCGCCAGGAGCGAAACCCTAAAAAGAGACTGGTAATTGGGATATTAGTGATGGAGGTAAAAAGTAACGAGCGAATCAAAATTCCTAGCAACATGACATAAGATGAAATCGAAAGGCAAAAAACAGCGAAATTGCTCAATAAAAATCGTTTTAACGCTATTGTTGGGATTATTATTAGTGCGATCGCTGCCTTATCTAGCCCCGATTCGAGTTAGCGATCTTGCTCAAGAAGCAATAGCCGTTGAATTTAGCGATCGCAATGGCTTGCCATTAGGGACGATTTTGAGTCGCGATCGCGAGCATACGGCTGTTGTGCCTCTCAAACAAGTTTCGCCTCACTTTATCAATGCCATCCTTGCCGCAGAAGACGCAGGTTTTTATCATCACGGAGCATTAGACTTAAAAGCGATCGCCCGTTCCATTCTGCAAGCGATCGAAGCAAAACGAGTCCTCAGTGGTGCTTCCACCATTACGATGCAACTGGCGCGAATGTTAGAACCCGCCCCGCGCACGTTGAAGGCAAAAATGCAAGAAATCTGGCTTTCTTGGCGGATTGAAGCAGGTACTAATAAAGATGATATCCTCGCAGCTTATATCAATCGCTTGCCGATGGGAGGCAATATCTATGGTACAGAAGCAGCCTCGCGCGTTTATTTTGGCATTCCTGCTGCCGATCTAAATCTTGCCCAAGCTAGCTTGCTTGCTGCTATTCCCAACAATCCTACTTATCTCAATCCCTACGATTATTGGGAACCCCTGAAGAAGCGACAAAAATACGTCCTCGATCGCATGGTTGAAGAGAAGTATATTAATTCTGAAACTCGCGATCGCGCCTACGAGGAATTAATAGCCCTTCAGACCCGCCGACAGGGAATTATTGCCGCCCCACATTTCTTATTCTGGGTCGCCGAACAACTCCCTAAAGACCATCCCGCCCAAATTCAAACCAGTCTCGATCGCCCTTTACAACAGTTCGTCGAAGCGCAGGTTAAAGATATCGTTCGCAGTTTAGCACCTCATAACGTCCATCAAGGGGCAGCTATTGTCATCGATAATCACACCGGAGAAATCTTAGCTTGTGTCGGTTCGGTAGATTACTTTGCAGATACGCAATTAGGACGCAATGATGGCGTACAAGCTTTGCGCCAACCAGGATCGACGCTTAAACCTTTTCTTTATCAATTAGCCCTAGAAAAGCGTCTGATTCGTCCCAATACCGTCCTCGCCGACGTTCCCATCCATTATGCCATTCCTGGGGCAAAACTCTACAGTCCCAGCGACTACACGGAAACCTTTCAAGGCCCAGTGAGGATTCGCATTGCCCTTGCCAATTCTCTGAACGTTCCCGCCGTGAGAGTCTTAGAAAAAGTTGGCGTAGCAGCTTTTTTAGAGAGATTGCACCAACTTGGTTTTGAACATCTTAAAGAAGATCCAGAATACTATGGATTGGGATTAACCTTGGGCAGTGGCGAAGTCAGTCTTTGGGAATTAGCCCGCGCCTATTTTCAGTTAGCAGCGAACAGTTACCAGTTAACAGTTTTTGAAGTCGGCGCTGCTCCTCCGCTTCGCTACGTGCGCGGCGGAGTTCGGAAGTCGGAAGTCGGAAGTACAGATTTTCCCCAATCCCCAGTCACCAATCACCATTCACCAGTCCCCCATCCCGAAACATGGTCTTTAATTGCAGATATATTGCGCGATCGCTATGCGCGTGCTAAATCGTTTGGAGTCGATTCCGTCCTCACCTTACCTTTCCCCGCCGCCGTCAAAACGGGAACCTCATCGAATTATCGAGATACTTGGACGGTTGGATTTACCACCGATTATACAGTGGCGACTTGGGTGGGAAATTTCGATGGCGAACCGATGCAACAAATTTCTGGCGTGACGGGTGCTGCACTGCTTTGGAATCGAATTATGCTGCACCTACACGAAAAACGCGAACCCACCCCGTTTCCTCCCGTCCCCCAAATGGTACAACGTCCTATTTGTGCTATTTCCGGTTTAAAACCAACTGCTGCTTGTCCTTCAGTCGTTCGAGAATATTTTTATCCAGAAGACCTCGCCGAGTACGAACGGCAACCCGATACGTTTTATCAAATGATATCTTCTCAAAGCAGACTCAATTTACCGGAGGAATATGATGAATGGTTGTCAAGACAGCCGCAAATAAACTTAACATCCGATACGCTCAAAATTTTATCGCCTAGTAATGGAGATTCTTTTCTCGTCGCTCCTAACCAGACTCAACGATTAGAGTTTAAGATCGGAGAAGTCAAACAGTTGGTGGAGTGGCGATTGAACGGCGAAAAACTTGCTACTTATTCTGCTAATTCTATCTTCTGGCAAATGCGTCCTGGAACTTGGACGCTGGAGGTGAAAAGTGGAGAGATAAGCGATAAAGTGACCTTTCATGTGCAAGTTGCATCTCAAAAAAGCAATCGTCGCGGATTTTCTGTGGCACGTCCACAAAGTTAAATAGTCAGACAAAATTAAAATTATCAGTGATGAGAGGAAACAGGCAAAAGGTAAGAGGGAATGGGCATACAATTCATGTAAATAATTTTGCTTAAACACTTCAAAAAGAATTTTCAACGCAGATTCATGAACAAAAATGTTGTTGGAATTATACTGGGGTTGTCGATGCTAAGTGGAGGATTGGCGAGTTGTCAATCTCTCGACACTCAGAGTAATGTTTCTTCTTTTTCCGCGACTGAGGGTGCAGAAACAGCACTTGCCGATCCTAGTTCGGTTGCTGAATTAGAACAAGTTATTTATCGACAAGTCAATCAATACCGTCAATCTCGCAAACTACCACCGCTAAAACTGAATTCCTACGTTAGCCAGTATGCAAGAATTCACAGCGAACAAATGGCATCGGGAACGGTTGATTTCAGTCACGATGGTTTCGCGAAACGAGTAAAAGCTATTGGCGAAACAATTTCTTATCAACAAGCAGCAGAAAATATCGCCGTCAATAAAGGATATCAAGAGCCGACCAAAGTTGCCGTTGATGGATGGATTAAAAGTTCCGGTCATCGCAAAAATATGGAGGGAAAGTTTGATGTCACTGGAATTGGCATTGCTAAAAATGCCGATGGGGAGTATTACTTCACCCAAATTTTTCTTAAAGAACCTTCTCCCGCAGCATCTAATTTACCAGTCAAGCTAGATGAGCAAAACCCTTTAACCAAGAGTGTCGCCTCTTCCTTAATGATACTTTCCTAGTTACCATCGAAGAAGAAGTCCACCAACAAATCAATCGATACCGCTTGTCGCGAAGCTTGCCCCCTTTACGCTTAGATGCTCAAATTAGCCACGAAGCAAGATTGTATAGCCAACAAATGGCAAGCGGAAAAGCAACTTTTAGTCATAAAGGTATAGAGAAGCGCTTCAAAAAAGTCGAACAAATTATCCCCTATCGCAAAGCAGCAGAAAATCTAGCACTCAATAAAGGGTATCAAGAGCCGGGAACGATCGCCGTCGAAGGATGGCTTAAAAGTCCGGGACATCGTAAAAATATAGAAGGACAATTTAATTTAACAGGGATTGGAGTTGCCAAAAATCTTAAAGGCGAATACTATCTCACCCAATTTTTTATTCTTGAAAATAAGACATTTTATGGTAAGACTAAAAGATTTCCAAGTTTGCGATCGCGATCTTTCTGATGAGATTTTATCTCGCTATCTTACATCTGAGGCGATCGCCGTCGATACAGAGACGATGGGATTAATTTTAGGACGCGATCGCTTATGTTTGGTACAACTGAGCGATGCTAGTGGATTTGTAGTGGCAATTCGCATTCCGAAAGGACAAACCGAAGCACCTAATCTTAAAAAACTCATGGAAGCAACGAATATAACCAAAATCTTCCATTTTGCTCGTTTTGATGTAGCACAACTTAGATATCATTTCGGCATAGAAACGCAACCTATTTATTGCACCAAAATTGCTAGTAAATTAGCTCGAACTTATACATCAAATCACGGATTAAAAAACTTAGTCCAAGAATTAGAAGGCGTAGAATTAGACAAAAGTTCTCAAAGTTCGGATTGGGGCAATGCAGAAAACCTATCTCAAGCACAGTTGAGTTATGCAGCCAATGACGTAAGCTATTTACATAGCCTGCGAGACAAACTGACTGCTATTCTAAAACGAGAAGATCGCTGGGAATTAGCTCAGCAGTGTTTTTCGTGTATTCCTACCTTCGCATCTTTAGATATCAAACAATATCAAAATCTTTTTGAACATTGATAGGGGTTGTCACCCTTATAGTTTGTAGATTCTTGTATCTCCCATCTCGTCAAACTTGAGACAGAGTTATTTTCTCCTCTAATAATTTGATGCTCCTAAAAAGAGCGTCAACTTTGTTAGCGGATCGGAACGAGTTATCTTTGTTCGGTTAACCTAAACTGCTGTACGTTGTTTAGATTCAGTAAGTGCTATATTGCAGGGAGTATCAACTGAATGACATTCACTTAGTTGCTCTAATGCCAAAGAATTTTCTAAATGAACGACTTCTTCTAATTTCTCCCAGGCAGAATTGAACGGTCTGGCCGCTAAAACGCAAGCTTTCCAACCAGATTGAACCGGAACTCCCAATTGTTGGCACATTCCACCTCTGCGTCCTTCTGGATTGTAGTATCGGCAGTATCGACAAGAAGAGGTTAAAAAATTGGCTGTTTTCATGGGGTGCGTGTCAAAAGGTGGTTTTAAATAAATGGAGCTTTTTTATTTGATGCCCCAACTTTATTTTCCTACTTGTCACAATTTGGGCTTTATAGGTTAAAGCTTCGATTCTATATAGATTTCTGCGATCCCCAATGGTATCTTCAGCTTTATAGTTTTTTAATTATTGATTAATACAACTCAACAATGCCTTCAAACTACCGCTCTATTTACTGTTTTGATAGGATTATACCAATCTCAGTGTTTTTTCGGAGCGAACGATGGGGATCGCATTAAAAACAGGAAAACAATATAATATTTTTAAATGAAAACTACAGATATTTTTCAGAAATAATATCGTAAAAATTTTATTTTTTATTTTTTTTAAGACTTATTTAAGATAAATTCATCTCAGAGGAGATTGACTCTTGGGACGACCATTGTTTGCTAATGCAATGGGCACAGACAGTCCAGCGTTCGAGTTCTCCTGGTGGAGTAGGACACTGACAACAAGGACATACAAGCCAGTTTTGCGATCGCGATTCAATAACCGCCGCCCATCGTTGAAAGGCTTCTTGAGGAGTTTGGGTTTTGTTGGGTAAATCTGGCAGTGAAGGCACAGACTCGATTGCGCTGGGATGTTTTTCCTGAGTTTCCTGACCAGGGACAACGGGCTTAACGTTGTACCATTGAGCAGAAGAAAAGCGAATATCGGCTAAAGGCTTCGATAAAAGTGCATTAAGCTTTTTGAGTAAAGAATAACGTTGCAATGATAAATTTTGCGCCCACACAGCGTTAGCCGTTGCCACAAACAAGACATTGCGAGACACGTATAAAAGGCGCGTTTGCTTGACGATTTTAGGTTCGACAACGGATTCCCAGCATTGCAACAAGTGACGATACCGCCGATGGGCTTCCCAACCAGGTTGTTTTTCAAGTGCTTCGAGAATGCGATCGAGAGAATCAAAAGACATAAGAGTTGAGTCAAATGTAGAGGCAAAACAAACGTTAAAACCTAATTGTAAAGAAACGATAAATCACTTACGCAATTTCACGGATCTTTTTCTAGTTTATTGTGCGCGTCTCCGTAAGATCGCGGAAATATTGCTCAAATCGTTCTCGAACCGTGGAAGTTGTAATAAACTCGATCCCAGATTTAAAAAATTTTATTCAAATGCAAAATAAATTTTTTAGGATTTATGAATCAATCTAACGATGCCGACTTTTCAAAACCCGCCTCAAACCCTAACGATCGCTCAATAGAAGGAGAAATTGTCGAAAATAAGCCTAAATCCTCGCAAAAATCATCCTGCCAACCACCCAATAATGATAAAGTTGTTAGCTTAGTACATCAAACCCGACCGCTCCACAGAGGAATTTTCATTCCCCTGTCTGACGAAATTCTCGAAGGCGATTATATAGAGGTTGCCCATCGAACAACCGCTTCAACAGCAGAGCGCAATCGGTTAGAAAGCCTAATAACTCCGTGGACAATGGCCGCTATGTTGATGCTGTTAACCGCGAATATCTTGCTTAGCGTTTCGCAATGGCGTTATTCATCTCAATTAGCAGCCCAAAACAATTCTGTTGAGAAGGCAACTGCTTCTATCGACCCACAACAAACTCCCTCTACTTCCAGAAATGTCGATCTAAGCGCTGAAAAATCCGATCGCCTGGATGTCGATGTTTTGAGTCTAGCTCAAGGAAACCCAGCAATAAAACCTACGGCAACAAACACAACGGCAACTATACCCGTTCCAAGTTTAAAACAAGCCCTTTTACCTCCAGCCCCACAAACGCAACAACCACAGCCTAACATTCAATCCTATCCAATTCCTGCTCCTCAACAGCCTCCGACTGCGATCGCAGCGCCGCCAGCGCCCGTCCCCAGCCAATTTCCTCCTCCTCCCCCTATGGCGCAAGTTCCTCCCCTTCCCTCTTCTCAATCGGTCACACAAACGGTTCCAGCGCCGTCTAATGCTACCTCTCCCGTTGAAGATTTTTCCAAGCGTCATGCCGCAGAACAACAGCGGGTAGAAGCTGCCAATCGTCCTATCCCTACCTTGTATCAAAAAACGCGCGCAGAAGGACTAGCAAGGCAATATCAGCTAGATCCCAATAGCTTGACCGAACAAATACAACAACTTCAAACGCAACCGACTAACGACGTTCGACAAAACCTCCAAAACCAATTGCCACCAACCCCTAACAACTTATCTCAACCCAGCAACAGAAAACCGTCGATTGAGAGAAAAAGCGATGGTTCGATTGAGATAAGAAGTAACAATTTGAGATAGGATGAATTTATCCTTAGCTGAGGTTTACCCTGTCAACGGAGTGCGGTTATGGGCTGGCTAAATCGAGTCGGACGAGTGGTTCGCGCACAGATAAACAGCCTAATAAGCGAAGCCGAAGATCCAGAGAAAATTCTGGAGAAGGCTGTCATGGATATGGAGCAAGAGTTGATTGCCATGCGACGAGCGCTAGCAGAAGCGATCGCAACGCAAAAAAGCACCGAGCGAATCGTGGCTAACTATCAACAAGCGGCTCAGAAATGGTACGATCGCGCTCAATTAAGTTTGCATAGCGGCAACGAAGCCTCCGCCAGAGAAGCACTGATGCAACGACAATCCTATCAACAGCAAGCGCAATCGTTGCAAGCACAGTTAGAAGAACAAAGTAAAATTGGCAGCAATCTTAAAAAAGATTTACGCACTCTCGAACAGAAATATAGCGAAGCAAAAGCTAAGAAAAATCTCTATATTGCCCGATTGCGATCGGCACAAGCTCAACAAAAAATGCACGAAATAGCAGGAAATCTCAACGGAGCGAGTCCTTCGAGTATTTTTGAGCGAATAGAAACAAAAATTCTCGAATTAGAAGCGGAATCAGAATTAACAGGTGCTTCAGGACGAGATAGTTTAGAAGAGAAATTTATCGCGATCGAAGGGAAAGATAACAAGGAATTATAAATTACGAACCGCTGCGCAGGTCACTAAGTTTTGTTGGTCGCCATTTATGAGGCGGCGTGAGGCGAAGTAATTCGCTTCTTTAAGCGCCGTCCCCCCCCAGTAAGCTAGGGGACTTCTTCCTTCATTGAGAATTGCGATCGCTGGTTACTGATAACTGATAAAGCGGTACGGTCGCGTCCCGGCTATTCAGCTTCATATTCGCTCTAGCTCATTTTAAGGTACTTCTTGACGAGCGATCGCTTGATTCTGTTCCTGACGGCAGACTGCGAAAGGCGAAAACCTTTAGCTTAACAGGAGAGTGCCAAGCGCTATCGACAGTAGTTAGTTTAGTCTTCTACTCTCAGACTTGCGTTACTTATGTATTTATACTAGATGAGAGAGGATTCATCGGGTTATTCAATCCTTCACTATACGCAATGATATAGCGTTTCTCAAATCAGTAAAGTACATTGAATTACTGAACTCCTGAACTACTAGTTCTGTAGCTCATCTATATGAGTATATGAGAATTGCTATAGCTAGTCGCCGATAACTGTTTAAGCCCCATCAAAATAACAAATCAAAGTAAAATTTTAGAAGATTTCTCCTCACCAACAGAATGATTTTTTTTATTAGGATTTCTAATGACAGAATTTAATCCTCAGATTTCTAGTAATTCTCTTCCACCTCAAAACATAGAAGCTGAGGAAGCGATTTTAGGTGGAATTTTACTCGATCCAGAAGCTCTTAGTCGAGTTATCGATTTACTCGTTAGCGATGCCTTTTATGTAAGAGCGCATCAAGAAATTTATAAAGCTATATTAAAACTACACGCACAAGGAAAACCAACAGATTTGATGACTGTTATTAGTTGGTTACAAGATTATCATTTATTAGAACAAGTCGGCGGAACGCTCAAATTAACTCAGTTATTAGATCGCACAGTTTCTGCGGTTAATATCGATCGCTATGCGGCGTTGATAATGGATAAATATCTACGCCGTCAATTAATTTCAGCAGGTCATGAAATTGTCGATCTAGGATTCGATACAGCCACTGAATTAGATGTTGTTTTAGATGAATCAGAAAAGAAAATCTTTCGCTTGACTCAAAAGCGTCCGCAAGAAGGTTTAATTGCTATTGGCAATACATTAGTTCAAACCTTTAACGATATTGAAAAACTCCATCAAAAAGTCGCACAACCTGGAATTCCTTGTGGATTTTATGACTTAGATGCAATGACTAGTGGTTTTGGGCGATCGGATTTAATTATTATTGCGGGAAGACCGTCAATGGGAAAAACCAGTTTTGCTTTGAATATCGCTCATAATATTGCTAAAGATAATCTTCCTGTAGCTATTTTTAGTTTGGAAATGTCAAAAGAACAGCTATCAGTAAGATTGTTAGCAAGCGAAGCAGGAATTGAAAGCAATAAATTGCGTTCTGGACGACTTTCTCAGAAGGAATTAGAACCTTTAGGAGAAGCATTAGGATCGCTTTCTAGTTTGCCAATTTTTATCGATGATGCTGCTAACTTAACAGTAATGCAAATGCGATCGCAAGTTCGTCGCCTGCAAGCAGAACACAAAGGACAATTAGGATTAGTTTTAATCGATTATTTGCAGTTAATGGAGGGAGGTGGAAGCGATAATCGCGTTCAAGAATTGTCAAGAATTACACGTTCTCTAAAAGGATTAGCGCGCGAAGTACAAGCACCCGTAATTGCACTATCTCAACTCAGTCGCGCCGTCGAATCGCGCACGAATAAACGTCCAATGATGTCAGATTTAAGAGAATCGGGAAGTATCGAGCAGGATGCAGATGTCATTATTATGTTATACCGCGATGAATACTATAACGCAGATAGTCCAGATCGCGGCATTGCAGAAGTTATTGTTACCAAACATAGAAATGGCCCTACTGGAATGGTTAAACTTTTGTTCCAACCCGATTTAACTAAGTTTCTTAATTTGCAGAGGAAACAAACTTATTAAGTCAAAAGTCACTCAAAAAAAACGATTGCGATTTTAATGGAAAAAACGTTGTTTAATTTAAAACCAGAAAAAGATTTTAATCTTCATCAAAAATGGTTTCGCTTGCTCCTAGCTATCTTATTAATCTTAGGAATATTTTTTCATTTTTTTAATTTAGATCGCAAGCTGTTTTGGCACGATGAAGCGTATACTTCGATGCGTGCAGCAGGATATACGCGCAACGAACTCGATATCGGTTTATTTCAAAATACTATATACCCAGCAAAAGAGTTACAAAACTATCAAAATATTAAACCAGGAAGTACGTTTAAAGATACCATTCATTCTTTAGCACTCGAAGACCCCCAACATCCTCCTTTGTATTTTTTAATGGCTCGTTTTTGGATGAAAATTTTTGGCGGTTCTCGAATGGCATCGCGCAGTTTACCCGTACTAATTAGTTTGATCGCGCTTCCTTTTATCTATTTTTTAGCGATTGAATTATTCAACTCAAAACTAGTGGCATTAGTAGCAACAATTTTACTATCTCTTTCACCATTCGATATTTTATTTGCTCAAACAGCACGTCAATATAGCCTATTAACTTTAACCGCGATCGCGAGTAGTTTATTCTTATTACAATCTTTAAAAAACCTCGAATTGGAAAAATTGGAGTTTGTATACGTTAGCTTGTACGATAGGTTTCTATACCCATCCTTTTTTTGTTTTAACCCTAATCGGTCAAATAGCTTTTGTTTTAGGTTCTTGGTTATTTGATAAGTTAAACAAACAAAAAGTTTTATTTTTTGCAATTGCGATCGCAACTACTTTTATTCTCTATCTCCCTTGGACGATTGTTTTATTAACTAACTTTCAAAGAGCTTTAGATACAACAGATTGGTCGCGATTTCAGGTTGGCTTATTGTATTTAATTAAATTATGGATTCTCAGTTTTACTTCTTTATTTATCGATTTTGATTTTGGGTTTGATAATGTTTTAACTTATGCTCTAAGATTGCCATTTTTCCTATTTGTAATTGCCTCAATTTATGTTGTCTGTCGTCAAACTAAGCGTTCGACTTGGCTATTTATTCTGACTTCAGTAGTCGTGCCATTTTTATTACTCGTACTACCAGATTTAATTTCGGGTGGCAAACGTTCTGCGGTAACTCGCTATCTTATTCCTTGTTTTCCTGGCATACAATTAGCGGTTGCTTATTTAACCGTTCAACTACTTTTAACTGGCAAACAATTGTGGCGGGGATTATTTGCGATCGCGATTACACTAACTATTGTTTCTTGTACGATGAATGGGTTATCGGATACTTCTTGGAGTAAAGATTTAAGCTATTCTAATGCAAAAGTTGCTAACATTATTAATGAAAGAAAGTCACCATTATTGATGAGCGATCGCGGCGATGATTGGACAAATCTTGGCGATTTACTGTCTTTGAGTTATCTATTAAATGATGACGTGCGAGTTTTCTTGATTAGTTATCCTCCTAATTTAGAAAAGATTCGAGAGGTAAGCGAAAAAGAACAATCTGATGTCTTAATTTTTCGTCCCACTAGCGCATTATTTTCTGGATTAAAACAATCTGCGATCGCTTAATCAATGTATTACAAGAAGGTAGATTGTGGCAATTGAATTAAAATGAATGAAAGGCTTGATAGAGTAAAAAAGCCACGATTGGACTAGAAATAAATAAAAAGATTAAAACAAATACTGATGGAGTTTGTTCTTCTTTTTGTTCGGGCATGAGTCAAAGGATTAAAGAATTTTTATCTATTTTACAACAATCTTAAATAGTAGGTTGGGTTTCGTTGCCTCAACCCAACATTAATAAGCCTAGCTGAGATAACGAGATTCTACTTTAATCAATTAATCCGCCACGAAATTAATTTCCTGGCGGGTTAATGCGACGGCAGCAAGATTTTGGTTCCAGAAAATTGATTTTGGAGACGGATCGTGCGATCGCTTTTTGCCTCTAGCTTTTAACCAATCTGTTACCCTAAGCAATCAATCCGCCGGGGAATTAATTCCCCGTCTAATATATTAAGTTGGTTAAAACCGACTCTAACCTTCATGGATTAGTCCATTTAAATGGACTTCATATATTAGCCAGGAGATTAATCTCCTGGCGGGTCATGCAATATGGTGACAACCTTTTAAAATATTGCTTCTCTTTTTTTCCTTTTATCTTTATCGAACGACCCGAACAAAAATATAACAGGTCTAAATAAAACTCTGAAAAGAAGCCAAAGCGATCGCCATTCACCAGGCGTATTACGATACTTCCATTGTCCGGGACGACAAAATAGAAATTCAATTAAACGCCGAGATTGATGGGGAGTAATTGACTCAAATTTAACGCGAATACTAGAATTTTTTAGATTGATATAAGTCAGTTTTCCCGATAGCGTTAATTCTACTTCTGGGATTGCTAAAGTTAGCGCGCCATCGAGAGCGATAAATTGTTTTAATTGAATTTCTGCCCCTACTTCAGATAGTTGTGTTATCGTTCCCCAAATTATCTTCTCGCCGCTAGTTAGTTGTACTTTTTGCTGCATCGGCAACCATTCATAGATATCTGGTTTAGGAATATCTAGTAAGCCTAATAAAGCGACACTGATGATAATAATATTGTAAATATTCCAAAAAACGACAAGACTAAAATAATTCCCTGTCAAGTAATTATTAATTCCTAAAGTTATCCATAAACTAAAACAGTTCCAATCAGAAAGATAATTAATGGGAAAGCCGATCGCCAGTTATATTGATTCTTAGATCGAAATAGTCCTTTAGGCGTTACTTTAAATCCTTGTCCAAAAGGATTAAACATAACCTTAACAACGGCAATAAATAGAGGGAAACACGATACTACTGCATAGACATCAGACAAGATAATCGATCGCGATCGCTGATTTAACCAAGTAAAAGTAGTTAGCTGTAACAAATAATAAGGCAAGAATATATAAATTGTTTCTTGTAAAGTAATCGCTAAAGGTTCAATTCCAAAGAAACTATAAATAATAGGAATTATGATGAAAAATAAGCGGGGAAGAATCGAAAACCAAGTAATAAATCCTTCTAAATGGGCTAATCTTTGACGCAACCGCAATCCGGGAATAATAAAAGGATTAGAATCAATAAATAACCCTTGCAGGGTTCCTCTGGCCCAACGTAACCTTTGAAGAATGTGAGCAGACATACTTTCTGCTGCTAATCCCGCACTCAAGGTTTCATTTAAATAAACAGATTCATAACCTTTAGCAGATAGACGAATTCCTGTATAGTAATCTTCGCTAATAGAATCCGTAACAAACCCCCCAACTTCTTGAATAGCACTACGCCTCATCATAAAAGAAGTGCCCGAACAAACAACGCTACCCGCACCATCTTTAATCGGTTGAACGTGTCGATAAAAAATATCTTCTTCTGAAGGAATAATTTTGCTATTCCTAGATTTCTAGCAATAGGATCGTCATTATAAAAAGTTTGTGGAGTTTGTACTAAGGCAATTTTTTCTTTTTGAAAAAAGCCGACTACTCGCGATAGAAAATTTTTGGTAGGAATAAAATCTGCATCAAAAACCGCAATCAATTCTCCTTGGGTTTTGGTCAGAGCATGATTTAAATTTCCGGCTTTTGCATAACGATTATCGGCTCGTGCAAAATAATAACAGCCTAATTCTCTAGCCAGTCGTTTAATTTCTGGTCTTCTTGTATCATCTAATAAATAAACTTTTTTATTAGGATAATCGATGGCTTGACAGCCAATAACCGTTCGACGTAAAACAAATTCTGGTTCGTTAAAGGTTGGAATTAAAATATCGACAGATGGGGTATATTTTCCTGCTATTACTGCTTGACTGTGGCGATCGGCTTCGCGGCTACGATCTTTCATTCCTAACATTAAGTATAGCTGAATAGAACCCCCGGCAATTACGATCGCTTCCATAAAAAGCAATAGCAAGCTAAAAATGCCATCCAGAGGATTAGATAGATTCAGCGAAGACAGCACTCGCCATAAAAGGTATCGAATCGTTAACGCCAGTAAAATTCCAATAACAATCGTCCGCGACCAAACTTTAGGTTGAGGCGATAACTTAATAATTGTATAAACAATGCCAAAGAAAATAACGGTTGGTAAAAAAAGAATATATTGATGGTTAACTTCCGGTATTGTTATCCAGAAGGGGGGATTTTGTTGCCAAAAATTTAGCCAAAAGAAGAATTCTGAGACTGCGCTTTTTCAAGAAACCAAGCAGTCGCGATCGCGCAGAAACATCCTAACATCCCCAAAACGACTAATGTCGTCGTTCGCAGGGGAAAAATTGAAGTGGAAGGAAAAAAAATTGAGAGTTTTTGATTGGAATCAGCTACAGATTTAGAGGTTTCCATATTAACCAATAAAAAGACAATTGGCGATCGGGGGAATTGGTGAGTGAGGATTGGTGATTGGTGACTGGGATATTGGGATATTGGGACACTAAGAATCGGGAAATAGAGATCTATTAAATCTGAATTTTAATCCCCATTCACTTATTCCTAATCGCCAATCACTAGTTACCATTTATTGCTTTATCATCAGTTAGATCGTAACTGGTGCTATTTTACACTTCTTAATCAAAAAATCGGGTAAGAAATCACTTCTACCCTAATTACGAGTCATTTCTATTTCTGGATTGCTCAAGTCAGATAAGCAATGGTCGCACCTGCACCACCTTCATTTTGGGGTGCAATGTCAAAACGTTCCACTTGAGGATGCTGTTGCAAAAATTCGTGAATGCCTTGTCGCAAACGTCCCGTGCCTTTGCCATGAATAATCCACAACACTCCCGACTCGGTTGCTTTGGCAATTGCTTTTTCTAATTCAACTTCTGCCTCGGCGACGCGACTTCCTCGAATATCGACAGTATTTTGCGAGGTGCGGATGGTAACGACAGGTTTTGGCGTAGTCGCTTGAGGCGGTGGGGGAGGAGATGCTTTGGGTTTGGCAGGTATTTCGACCTTTTTCCCATCTAAAGACTCAATTTCTGTTAACGCAACGGTCATTTTCATCAACCCAAAACGAACTGTCACTTCTCCTTCTTCTGGCTCGATATTCAACACTTCTGCCGTTTGTCCTAAGTTGGAAAGTTTAATTTTCTCGCCGACTTTTGGCAAATAGGTGGGTTGGCGCTTTTCTTGCTTGGATAGATTGCGATCGCTAATTGTTGCGATCGCGTCTGTTGCTTTTTGGGCATTTTGCGCGGTTTGAGAACCCTGTTGCAGTTGGCGAATCACTTTAGCAATCTCTGCTTTTGCCTCGGCGATCGCTTTTTGAATTTCTTTTTCTTGATACTGTTTTAGCTCGCGCTCCCGTTCTTGTAAAGAGGATGCTTTCTCGGAAATTTCCGAGTAAAATCGTTCTGTTTGTTGCAGTAACTTAGTTGCTTCTTTCGCTTTGGTTTCTTGCTCCCGTCGCTGCGCTTCTAACCCAGCGATGACTTGGTTAATCTCCTCAGAATAGCCACCAACGCGCATTCTAGCCTCTTCTACAATCTCCTCTCCCAATCCTAACCGTCGTGCGATAGTTAGAGCGTTAGAACGTCCGGGAATCCCCCACAGCAAGCGATAGGTAGGCGAGAGAGTGCGATCGTCGAATTCTACCGAAGCATTTTCAAAGCGTTCGTCTTGATATTTTAAGGCTTTCAATTCGCCGTAGTGAGTGGTTGCAATGGTTAGTAAAGCAGTATCTGCTAGATATTTTAACAGCGCGATCGCCAACGCACTTCCCTCCGCCGGATCGGTTCCCGCGCCTACTTCGTCGAGTAAGATGAGGGATTGGGAGCGTCCGACCCCCTTCATCCCCCTTGCCAAGGGGGGAAAAAGGGGGGTGGAGGACAAGGGAGAAACTAAGACATTTTCTTCTGTTTTCTGTTCTCCTGATTCCTGACTCCTGAACTCCTGTAAAGAC